>JADGFH010000457.1 GCA_016743925.1 Labilibaculum sp. | reverse complement strand
TATCGCTAATTAAGCGAAGCAAACTTTTTGTATTTTTTTGAATGATAGATATGAAACGGTTTCTTTTTTCCTTTTCAATTTCCCCACCTGATATAAGATCTGTAAACCCCAGAATAGCGTTCATCGGAGTTCTAATTTCATGAGACATATTTGCTAAGAAAGCTGATTTTAAGCGGCTAGATTCCTCTGCAGATTCTTTTGCAATTTTTAAATTCTCATGATTTGCTTGTATTTCTTGTAAGTGTATTTTCTCTTTTTGTGCTCTCACTTTTCTCAAATGAATATTAATCGTCATAACAATAATGATAATCGTTAGTAAGATTAATACAGTTAAAGTAAGAATTACAATCTCTTTATTCTGACGAACAAAGTCGTAAGGTTTATTTATAATGCGAACATTTTTAGGAAGTTTACTTGTTTTGATATTAAAAGCAGATAATTGTTTGTAATCAAAAACAAATTCATGTTCGGCCAATAGTGGAGGAAGCTCATCAATTGGCGTTCCAGAGAGTACTTTCTTAGCCATGTTTGACACTTGTCTTCCTTGATTCCTTCCAGTAATCAGAGCGCCTCCAATTGCACCTTTATTCAAGTAAAAATCCCAAACACAGTAAATAGGTACCGAACAATAAGGCTCAACACTTTCAAAACCTCTTTCATAAGTTACATAATTACCTTTTCTATCTCTGTTAAATAAGAGATAGAGAATAATATTTCCTTTCTTCAATGAAGATAGTTCCAATTGTAATTCATGTATGTCATTTGCTTGAAGAATACGATAACGTGGAGCTTTTTTCATGTGATCGAGATCCTTAAGCAAGGCATTTACAACAGTAACACCTGTCGTGCTATGATCGCTAATAACCACAATCTCTTTATAATCAGGATGGTTATTCTCTATGAGATGAAGAGTTGAGTAGAAACTGGTATTTTCGAAGACACCACTAAAACCTTTGGGAGGGGTGATCACAGAATTTAAACCACAAAATAATACAGGTACTGATCCAAAAATTTCGTCTTTATATTGTATTAAAAAATCGTAGGCGTTGTTATCTGTTGATATAATAAGATCCAATTTCTTGTCAGCATATTTTTGCTTGTAATAATCTTTAATAGTTTGAAAATACTGCTCTGAAAAATGTCTTTTCGTATCCATATCTTCGATATAAACCGAGTAGGAAAGTTCATGACATAATTCTGTTTTTATGCTATTTACAAGTGAATCAGTCCAGCTAAGACCATTGTGATAAGAATTTAAAACAAGTATTTCTTTCTGATTCGAGGAGTATCCATTTAAACAGAAGGTTAGTATCGTTAAAAAAAAGCTAAGGCGTTTTCCGATAATTCTCATAAAACATAAAATTGAACTTGTTTGACTGAAGTATGTTCAATTTAAGAATTATAAAGTTGATTTAAAAGAGTTAGAAGTTTATTATTTAGAATAGAAGTGGAGCAATAGTAGTTGTTAATCAAAATACTAACGGAAAATTTTGTTCCATCTTTAGTTGTTAAGTAACCACAATAAGTTCTCACGCCAGTCATGGATCCTGTTTTAGCTATCCACTTTCCTTTTATATTACTATTCTTACCAAAGTTTTTCAAGGTGCCAGACTGGCCAGCAATAGGCAAAGAGGCAATAAAATCATTGCGATATTTACTCTGGTCCATTTGTTTTAGCACTTGGTCGAAAAAATATGCAGAAACGGAATTGAAATGGGAGAGTCCACTACCATCGTAAAGAGAAATGTATTTTGTATCGAGACCTTTGCTTTCCCAAAATCTCTTAACTGCATTAATTCCATTTTCCCAATTTGCTTCGCCAGTCTGCTTTTGTCCAATTTCAAAAAGTAAATGATCTGCAAAAAGATTAACACTTTTCTGATTGGTTACTTTTACAATATCATTTAATTTTGGAGAATATAGCGTAAAAAGAAGCTTGCTTTTTTTCAGTGCTAAATCCTTATTTTCAATTTGAATTCCAAGCTTATCAAGTGATTTGTTCAGAGCTTCTACTAAACTATTTTCTGGATGTAAAATAGCACCTTTTACTTTAAATAAGGATCGATTTTGTGGTATGCTTCCTTCAATTCTTCTTTTATTACTTGTATTTCCACCAAAAATATAAGCTAAATCTCTATTTATGGATGAACTGATAACCTGATTGTCGAAGATTAAACCAGTATTTTGAGGTTCTGTTTTACTGATTTTAGTCTTACTACCAATTTTACCAGAGCTAAAGAAAAGAGTGTAGGTATTGTCTTTAAAAGTTAAGCCATTTGGAACAGATCCGTAATAATTCCCTATATCCTCCCAAATCCAAGTCGAAGGAATTTTAGCTTTTATATAGGAAGCATCGGTAATTATTTTTCCGTTTATTTTTTTGATCTTATGCTGTTGTAGTTTCTCAGCAATAAGAACTTCAATAGACTTTTCGTTAGCGAAATACTTCGATCCAAAACTAGGATCACCAAAACCTTTAATAATTACATTTCCATCTAAACTATCATCATCACGAATTTCTCCATCAATTTTAATTTGTGTTTTAAATTGGTAATTGGCGCCCATAATTTCAAGCGCAGCTGCACTCGTAATTAGCTTTTGTGTTGATGCGGGAATCAAACCTAAATGCGCTTGATTGCTAGCCAGCAATTCTCCCGTTTTTAAATTGGATATGACAATTCCGATTCCCGCAGCATGAAAGCAGGAATCAGCAACAAACGCATCAATAAATTGCTGTGTTGGTATGGATTTTTTCGATTGCGCCTTGCAAGAGATATTACAAAGAACAAGTAAAAGGATGAATACAGATTTATTCATCCATTTCGTTTAAAATTTTCTCAACTTCTTTTTCCGTATTGTGAAGTTTGTCTTTGCAAATAACCAAAAGCTCCGATACTCGTTTTACTTTATCCGATAATTCGTCCACATCCAATGCTCCATTTTCAATTGAAGCAATGGTTTCTTCTATTTCGCTAATTGTATCGCGATAACTTATTTTCTTTTTTGCCATTATAATATCGTTTATCTAATTTTCTTTTTGTTGATTTTTTGAACCTGACTTTTAACACTTCCGTTTGCAAATAGCGTTTCAATAACATCCTTTTCTGTTAGCTGATTGATGTCTTTTATAATTTTACCATCTTTCATGCTCAAGGTATAGCCTTTTTTTAAGATGTTTTCAGGGTTAAGATATTTTACAGACTGTTCGAACATCGCAATTTGATGATTCTGCGATTCGAAGTGTCCTTTTATTTTTGTTTTTAGTTTGTTTTTTAATTGATCGATAAGAATCTTTTTACTGCCAATGCTTCGTTCTGTAGAATATTGAAAACGAGAATTTAACCTTTGCTGATGATGTTCCTGATCGATTAATAAATTTGCACTTGCCGATCTTAATTTTTGTTTGGCTAATTGTAAATGACTCGATTTCCGTTCCAAAATTTGATTTACTAGTGGCGAAAATTTATTCGTTAGGTGCACCAAGTTTTCCGAAGAAGACAAAAGAATTTCATTCACCTCCTCTAGAAACTGTTCTCTTAAATTATTCTGATATTCACGACATTCATCAAAGCAATCAATTAGAAATTCGGCTGCTGCGGTAGGTGTTTTTACTCTGGTATGGGAAACCATATCAACAATCGTTTCATCCCTTTCGTGGCCAATTCCCGATATCACAGGAAGAGGAAACTGAGCAATATTAAAAGCCAACCAGTAATTATCAAAGCAATTTAAATCGGCTTGCGATCCACCACCACGAATAATAACGGCAACATCGAATACATCTTCATACTCATTAATTTTATCAAGTGCATTAATGATCGATTCTTCAGCTTTATTTCCTTGCATAATTGCAGGGAAAAGCTTGTAATGAAATTGATATCCGAAGGAATTATTTTCCAACTGATTGATAAAATCTTCGTAACCTGCGGCCGTGGGAGAGGAGATAACCGCAATACATTTTGGAATTTCAGGAAAATTAAGATCCTTATTCATCTCCAGAACACCTTCTTCCTCTAAGCGAGCAATTATTTCTTTTCTCCGCCTAGCAATGTCGCCTAAAGTATAAGTTGGATCAATATCTTTAATGTTTAAAGAATAACCGTAGATTTCTTGGAACTCAACACCCACGTTAACCAAAACTTTCATTCCAGCCGAAAAAGCTTGGCCAGTAGTCGTTTCAAAGTAAGGTTTCAACATGCGAAAGGTGTACGACCAAATAGTTGCTCTCGCTTTTGCGATAATCTGATCGCTCCCCTCATCCTTCTCAACCAATTCCAAATAACAGTGTCCGTTCTGATTATATCGCAATTCACTAATTTCTGCAACAACCCAAATGCCCGAAGAAAACGACTCCGACAAAATGTTTTTAATTTGCTGATTTAAGTTGAAAAGACTGATTCCTTTTTGACTCATAAAATAAGAATTGGATTTGGAGTAAGTAGGCTTATAAATAGAATTAGTAACGTTGCGATCGAAGATAAGAATCAGGATCATCAACAAATCTTTCAGGATCTACTAAACTATCTTTTTGTTTTTCCATTTCTAATAATTTATCTTGCTGCAATTGATCCAACTCATCTTGATTGGCAGCAAAGCCATTTTTATATTTTAGGGTATAAAGTAATTCTCCTTTTTCAGAATAGAAATCCCATTTACCTTCTCGTTTGTTATTTTTATATTCTCCGCCAAATTCAATTACTCCATTCGAAAAATGAGATTGAACGCCGCCATTAAGTTGTCCATTCAGGTAATTAGTTTCGAAATATACTTGACCATTTTTAAAGAAACGCTTCCAAATACCATGCTTTTTTCCATCTTTAAAAGTGATACTTTCTGCGATGTTTCCATTTTTATATAGAAAGGTATTTGTACCATTTTTCACCCCTGCTTCGAATGATTCAGTAGCTCGTATATTTCCATTTTTATCGAAATAATTCCAAATGCTATCTTTTTTTGATTCAATGAAATTTCCTTCGGCAATTAATTTCGCATAATCATTGTAAAGGCTGGCTCTTGCTTTTTTGCCTTCCTGAGAGAAGATCATTATTGCTTTAAGCTTACCGTTAGTATGGTACCTTTTCATTTCTCCGAAAGGGTAACCATCTTTAAAATTACCAGAGTATTTTATTTTTCCGTTCGGATGTTTTTTCTCCCACAATCCTTGTTTACGACTGCTTTTATCGGTTTGATTTAATTGCTGAGCAAAGTTTAAAAGTGGTAATATGATTAAAGCTAATAAAAGGAATTTCTTTGTCATCTTATTTTTATTGGGTCTATACAAAGC
>JADGFH010000456.1 GCA_016743925.1 Labilibaculum sp. | reverse complement strand
TGGTTCTGTTGTTTAGTTTTGTAATGATTTCGTGTGTAAACGCGGCTTCGAAGAAGACTGACCTTATATTAAAAGATAAAAACTACCGGTTAGAAGTGAATACACTGAATTTTCAAATTCAGTTTACTGATAAAAGTGGCAAAGTAAAAGTTCCAAAGGCGCTTTCCTCTGGACTATTTATTAATGGTAGTCCTGTCGTACATACTATTGTTAAGTCAAAAAGTAGTAAGGAGATTATTTTTGATGTTAAAACTGAAAAGGGTGAAAGCGCACTTGTAAATCTATCTTTTGAAAACGGAATTTCGAAGATTAAAGTTACGCCTTTGATAGCTGCAAAACAATGGGTATCTTTTCGTTTAGGTGGAATGCCAGTGGCTCATGGTCTGGGAGATGCTGGTGGCTATAACGAAAGTTTTAACCTGATTGGGAATCAAAATAAAACTTATAATATTGCATTAAACGGTGCAAGTCGTTGGGTAAGTACATTTACGATCTTCCCAAAAAATAACTTTGCCGGCGTATTTTTCGACCGGGGTAAAAAGAGTGTAACACTTTCAGAAAATACATATCAGCTAAATATTGAAATTGAGGGAGAATCTACTTTTTATTTATTTCTTGGAGAACCAAAAGAAATTTATGCCAATTATAAAAAGGTTCGAAACCAAGTTGGATTTGAAGATATCAAACCAAAATCAAGATTGTTTGAGCTAGGCTGGGAATCGTGGGATGCCTTGGGTTGGAATACAAATCAACATACAGTAAAAGATATTCTGGCTAAGTTTCATAAGGAAGGTTACCCAATTCGTTGGGCAGTAACAGGCTCGGGGTTTTGGGACGAAGGTGGAACCACAACAAGTTTTGGACGTTTTGGCGAAAAATTTCCGAACCCAGATGAATTTAAAAGTTGGATGCACCAAAAGGATATTTATTGGATGATTGGCTTGCGTACAAATCTGATTCCCTCAGGTGGTCCATACTATCCAAAAACAAAAAAACGGGATAAGAACCTTAAAGTGAGTTCATTTTACGGAAACGATGAGTCGGATGAAGCGCTAGCTAAAAATATTTTGTTGACTGATTCAGAGAATAACCCAATTCAGGTGACATCAACTATTTTTCCAATTGTGCCGTGTTATTTAATCGATGGAAATAAACCAGGCGCTGCAAGCTGGTTTCAAAAGAAATATGCCAAATGGAAGGTGGATGGTATTAAAGAAGATACCATGATGGAGTTTGAAGAGGAAACTACAATATTTAATAAACCCATAGCCAAAATTGCTACTGAAGGAGGATTGGTAATGGCACGTTGTGGCGAATTTTCGGCACCTGGAACCTTGTTGCGAATTAACGATACCGGGGTTTGGGATATGCAAAAACGAACTACTATTAATTACTTGCAATATGCGGCTAGCGCGGCACCAAATGTATATTCCGATGTTGCAGGTGTGCACAACATGCACAACTTAAATGCTATTGATGCAAATATTCGCCACACCTGGTTATTGTCCTTAACAGCAGGATTGGCTGTTGGTGCTTTCCCCTCTAAATGGTCGGCTGAAGAACAGGCGACTTTCAAAAAGGCTATTGATTTTCATTATTCATTGGTGCCGTATTTATACAGCGCGGGAATGCAATCGTATAAAACCGGGTTTCCATATACTTTAACTCCAATGAGTATTGCTTTTTCGGAAGATGCTGCTGCTGTTGAATTTGAAAACTTTCAGTGGATGATTGGCGAATCGATTTTAGCTGCACCACTGTTAAAGAATTACAAGGATGGCAAGAAGGATATTTATCTGCCAGAAGGAATTTGGTTTGACTGGGAAACAGGAGAGAAATTTTCGGGTCCGCTTACAATAGAGAATTATGAAATTCCATTGGATAAAGTTCCATGTTTTGCAGGAGGAAAAGGAGTTGTTTTATTGAGAGATAAGCAAGATCAACTTTCTTTTCGAATTTATGACGTTAATAAAAAAAGCACCTCAGAGTTTTATACAATGGATGGTGCAGAGAAATATTCAGTTCAAGTGAAAAAGAATAATCTAGATGATGTTGAAGTTTGGGATACTACAGCAAAGCAAAGAATCAATTTTAAGCGAGAGCTAGGAGTGATTGAATTTGGAATTACAGAAGGACATAGTTACGAGATTCGTTAATTAGCATAGAAATTTAGATATGGGTATTATTGATTATACTGTTATTATACTGTTTTCACTTGTAATTGTGATGGCAGGTTTATCTTTCCGCAAACGCGGATCGGATATGAAATCTTATTTTGCGGCCGGAGGTGCAGTTCCTTGGTCCATGAGTGGATTGTCCTTATTTATGAGCTTTTTCTCAGCGGGAACATTTGTGGTTTGGGGATCTATCGCCTACGAATTAGGTTTTGTGGCAATTACCATTCAGTTTACGATGTGTTTGGCTGGTTTTTTTGTAGCCTACTGTATAGCTCCTAGGTGGAAGAAAACCAACAGTTTAACTGCTGCTGAATTTGTTCGAAAGCGTTTGGGTGACACTACGCAAAAGTTTTATACTTATTTAATTTTGATTTTGTCATTGGCTTATACTGGTGCATTTTTGTATCCTGTTGCAAAAATTGTGAATGTATCTACTGGATTTCCAATTGAAGCCTGTGTTGTTATTTTAGGATTGTTAATATTGCTGTACACTGTTGTTGGTGGGCTTTGGGCTGTTATTATCACGGATGTATTGCAATTTGTTATTTTAACTGCTGCAGTTGTTGTTGTGGTGGTTCTATCTATCGATTCGGTAGGAAGTTTATCCAATTTTGTTGAATCTGCTCCGGATCACTTTTTTGATGTTATTAGTGGAGAGTATAATGTGTGGTTTTTAATAGCTTTCGCAATTTATAATACCATTTTTATAGGTGGAAACTGGGCCTACGTGCAACGTTTCACAAGTGTTAAGAGTGCTAAAGATGCAAAGAAAGTGGGTCTCACTTTTGGCTGGCTCTATTTATTGAGTCCTTTGGTTTGGATGTTGCCTCCTATGATTTACAGAGTTATGAATCCATCCTTAAGTGGATTAGAAAACGAAGGCGCTTATTTATTAGCCTGTAAACAAGTATTACCCGCTGGTATGTTGGGCTTAATGTTGGGAGGAATGATTTTTGCAACCGCAAGTTCTGTAAATACCACATTAAATTTAGCAGCATCAGTAATCACAAATGATATTTATAAAGTTTTAAGACCAAAGGCTGGAATAAAGGAGGTAATGCGCGTTGCAAAACTTTCTACGTTTTTATTCGGGCTGGGAACTATTGCTGTAGCCTTGATTGTTCCTGCTGCCGGAGGAATTGTAAATGTTGTTTTAAGTATTGGTGCCGTTACCGGATGTTCACTGTACGGTCCGCCTATCTGGGCAATCTTTTCGAAACGTCATACCGGAAAATCAATTTTATGGATTACAGCTTTAAGTTTAGGAATTAATGTAGCCATTAAGTTTTTCGGAGAGATGCTATTTGGAGCAGCTTTAAGTCGAGCTAATGAAATGTTATTAGGTGCTGTTTTACCATTGGCTATGCTTTTTGCCTATGAGATATATGCTACCCTGAAAAATAAAACTAGTGAAGAATATGTAAAATATTCTGAAGAATTAGTGGAAGTAGAGGAAAGTGAAGCTACTTCAGATCAAAATACATATGGAATGAAAGTGCTGGCCGTTACTCTCGGAATTGTAGGAATACTTATTATCACTTTGGGGATAATTTCAGATAATGCACGGGGCCTTGTAATTGGAGTAGGGGCATCTGTTTTACTATTAGCATCAATCATTCATCCAAGCATAAAATTTAAGTCATAATCTGATGATAAAAAAAGAATTTGAAAATTTAAGATCAAATAGATCAATAGATATAAATGCCGACCTTTTAGTTGCAGGAGGCGGATTATCTGGTGTTTGTGCGGCAATAGTAGCTGCACGTAAAGGAAGTAAAGTAGTTTTAATTCAAGATAGACCCGTATTGGGAGGAAATGCATCAAGCGAAGTCCGCTTATGGGCTTTGGGTGCAACATCTCACATGGGGAATAATAATCGTTGGTCTCGAGAGGGCGGTGTTATTAATGAGATACTACTTGAAAATCTGAAAAGAAATAAGGAAGGAAATTCATTAATTCTTGATACCATATTATTAGAAAAAGTTCTGGAAGAAGATAACATTCAGCTACTTTTAAATACGGCAATTTATAATGTAGAGAAAGAATCAGAAAGAAAGATAAAAAGTGTAGAAGCTTTCTGCAGTCAAAATTCGACCAATTATCGTATTTTTGCACCTTATTTTTGCGATGCTTCTGGTGATGGAATCATAGCCTTTATGGCAGGTGCTTCTTTTAGAATGGGAGCTGAGATAAAGGAGGAATTTGATGAAGGATTTGCTCCAAATATTGAAGATTATGGAGATTTACTCGGTCACTCGATTTATTTTACAACTAAGAATACCGATAATCCTGTAAAATATACTGCTCCATCATTTGCCATAAAAAATGCAGGAGAACTTCCAAGAATAAAAAATTACACTTATAACAATCATGGTTGTCGTTTGTGGTGGGTTGAATATGGTGGCCGCATGGATACCATTAAAAATTCTGAATTCATCAAAATGGAACTTTGGAAGGTGATCTATGGAATTTGGGATCATGTGAAAAACAGTGGTAAATATCCCGAATCAGAAAATGCGACATTAGAATGGGTAGGGACTGTTCCGGGCAAACGGGAAAGTCGACGTTTTAACGGAGATTATATGCTTTCTCAAAAAGACATCGTAGAGCAGAAAGATTATTACGATCGAGTACTTCATGGCGGTTGGGCTATGGATTTGCATCCAGCTGACGGAATTTACAGCAAACACAATTCTTGTTCGCAGTGGCATGGAAAAGGAGTTTATTCTATTCCATATCGTTGTTTATATAGTAAGGATTTGGATAACCTGTTTTTGGCGGGACGAATTATCAGTGCTTCTCATGTAGCTTTCGGTTCAACTCGAATAATGTTGACTTGCGCAATGACCGGACAAGCAGTTGGTATGGCAGCTAATTTGTGTTTAAAGAATCAATTCACTACTCGTCAACTTTCAGAAGAAAATAATGTGAAAGAGTTGCAGGTAGAATTGAATAAAGAGGGACAGAGCATTCCGCGTTTGGATTGGAAAGATGAAAACGATATTGCCTCTAAGGCAGATATTTCAGTCTCATCGGAATTGGAATTAAATCAGCTTCCAGAGAACGGAGAATGGCAAAAACTAGAATTTAGTGTAGCCCAGATGATTCCTTTGAAA
>JADGFH010000455.1 GCA_016743925.1 Labilibaculum sp. | reverse complement strand
GATTTAACGAGCACGTTATAACAAGCCTTGGTTTAAAATCTCATATGGGAAAGGCTGATTTTATTGAATGGGGTATTGGTTATCGATTAAAAAGAAATAAGAATGAAAAATAATATTTATATATTCATTTTACTGATGTCAGTACTTTACTCTTGCGATGCTTTAAATCCCTTTGAGGAAGAAGGAGAATACCTTGAAAAGAGAATTGACCTACCCGGTATTTCAGGAATTCAAAACAACAATATTTTCAAAATAATTCTAGTTGAAGATGATGACGAATATGTTCTTTTAAAAGGTGGAGAAAATATCATTTCTAAAGTATCCATTCAAATTAATGAGCAGAATGTTACCATTGACCATTCTCACAAAAACAATTTCACCAACTACGATCTAATAGTAGCTGAATTCCATTTAAAAGAATTCAAAAAAATTGCAACAGAAGCTCCTTCAAATTATAGTACTCAAAGAACAATTAGCGGAGATCTATTAGATATTGATGTCGCATCAGCAAGTGAATTGGTAGAGATGAAACTTAATTTAGACTACAATACACTTGATTTTCACACCTATGGTAGTGTTGCTGGTGGCTATGAATTTAGTGGTACTTGTACAGAGGCTAAATACATTTTAAATGGTATTATAAATATCAAAGCATCTCAATTACAAACAACCAACACCAATTTGGTTCAAAATGGTGTTGGAGAGGCTCACGTTTGGGTTGAAAACAAGCTGAATACCACAATTTACACTAGCGGCAATATCTATTACAAAGGAAATCCGGAA
The DNA here is from genome assembly GCA_016743925.1 of Labilibaculum sp. GTDB lineage: Bacteria > Bacteroidota > Bacteroidia > Bacteroidales > Marinifilaceae > Labilibaculum. Next base: position 4,512 of record JADGFH010000455.1, on the reverse strand, counting down.
ATTACAATAAATCGAGTGCAGGTAAACAATCAGAGTCCTACTGCTAAGGTATTACCTGAATAAATTATCTCTGTAGATCGTTGTAAATCATATTTGCAAAACGTGCAGATGCCCCTGCTCCACCTAATTTTTCATTCAATAATTGATAATTGTGAAGCATTTCGCTACGATAATCTTCCTTAAAAAGAATTTGATTCAACTCTTCAGTGATCATCTCTTTATTGCAGGTATGTTGGATTAATTCTTTGACGATGAGTTTATCCATTACCAAATTAACCAAAGAAATATACTTTACTTTTAAGATTCGTTTACCTATCTCAAATAAGAGCTTACCACCACCTGTTAAGTAACAAACCACTTGAGGAATTCGAAGCAAAGCTGTTTCCAAAGTTGCGGTTCCTGAAGTTACAACTGCTGCATCGGCCTGCTGCAATAAATCATAGGTTTGTCCGTAAACAAATTGCACATTCTTTTGTCCTACCACAGAAGAATAAAATACCTTCGTTATAGATGGTGCGGCAGCAACCACAAACTGATGATCTGGAAAAGATTCCACACATTCTAACATGACTGGCAATACACGTTCAATTTCTTGTTTTCGAGATCCGGCAAGTAAAGCAATAATTGGTTTATCACTCAAGCCATTTCTTTTGATAAAATCAGAAAAAATTTCGCCCTTATTTGCGCGATTTTCAATGGCATCTAAAAGAGGATTTCCACCAAAACTCACCTCGTAATTGTGCTTTTGATAAAATTCAGTTTCAAATGGGAAAATGGTGAACATACGATCTACATTTGCCTTGATCTTTTTCACACGAGATTCTTTCCAAGCCCAAATTTTAGGTGATATATAGTAATGCACGCGAATACCATACTTCTTTGCAAACTTAGCCATACGCAAGTTAAAGCCGGGATAATCAACCAGAATTAACACATCTGGTTTAAAATCCAATAGATCTTTCTCACAAAGTGCAAAGTTGGCTTTTATCTTTCCTATATTTTTAACCACAGTAAGAAAACCCATAAAAGCAGTCTCGCGATAATGCTTCACCATTTCACCTCCTTGAGCTTGCATTAAATCGCCACCCCAAAAACGAAAATTCGCTTGCGGATCTTGAACTTTTAACTCTTTCATTAGGTTCGATGCGTGAAGATCTCCTGATGCTTCACCTGTGATGATATAGTATTTCATTTTCAAAGTAGATTTGAGAAGAACGTTCTGCTTACATTCCAATTCGGAACAACATAATGGCTAAAGAATAAAGTATGGTTGCTAACAATACGCCTCTGGCAGCTTTCAACCAATCCATTTTTATAAACAGAAAGAAAAAAGCAATATTTCCGAAGTACACACCTAGTGCCAATACCTTTGTATAAATTCGATGTACAAACAAGCTATCGATAAAGGTTTCCATGCTCATTTCAGCTTGGAATTTTATTAGATAAACCAATAGAATGGATAAAATTGGAATCAATAATCCAATTACTGTTCCTATTGGGGTCAAATTTATCTTAGACTTCATAATCCCATTTTTTTAGATCAGCTAATAAGCCATGTGCTGTCATATCAATCTGAGTTGGTACTACCGAAACATATCCATTCTGAATAGCCCATTCGTCTGTTTCCTCAGCGTTTGGTTCTGCATTTTTAAAATAACCAGTCAGCCAATAATAATCACCTCCGAAAGGATCTTGTCTATGATCAAATTCCTCTTTCCATCGACCATCTGCTTGTCTACAAACACGAATTCCATTAATCTCCCCTTCTGGAAAATTAACATTTAGACAAACGCTATTTGGCAAACCATTCTCTACTAAATTGGCAAAAACCTTACGACCATACTTTACGGATTCTGTAAAATCAGCATCAGCAGCAAAAGTATTTAATGAAAAACCAATGGAAGGAATTCCATTCAAACATCCTTCAATGGTTGCTCCCATGGTTCCCGAATACAAAACGCTAACAGAAGTATTTGCACCATGATTAATTCCTGAGACTACAAAATCTGGAGTCCTTGGTAATATCTTATTCAATGCAAGCTTTACGCAATCAACTGGCGTTCCCTTACAACTATAAATATGAAGATTTTCCTCGTCTCTAACCTTTTTAATTCGAATAGGAACCTCAACCGTAATGGAATTCGATTTACCAGAATTCGAACGGTTTGGTGCTATAACATAAATGTTTCCAAAATCCTTAACCATTGCTACCAAAGCCTTTATTCCTTTTGCATTTAGGCCATCATCATTGGTCACAAGTATAATTGGTTTTTCAATTTTTTCGCTCATATTTCTGTTTTGATAATTGTACAAATATATTCGAATTCGGGGCAATAAGCAATTCCCAATACGTCTTATTAATTTAACTATTTTAAGCACATTACTTACTTGGTACTTGGAGGTAAAATTTCTACTTTTGTAAGCTTGAAGATAAATGGCACTCAAGCTGTTTATTCTTCTTTTTAAATTGAAAACTATCTGAAAAAATATACATACAATGAAAGTATCGTACAAATGGCTTAAAGATTACATTGACATTGATCTTTCGTCTGCTGAAATGGATAACATTCTAACTCAAACAGGATTAGAAGTTGGAGGAATCGAAACAATTCAATCTATTAAAGGTGGCTTAGAAGGTTTAGTTATTGGTGAGGTTAAAACTTGTGTTGCTCATCCTAACTCTGATCATTTGAGCATGACTACTGTTGATGTGAATGGTGAAGAATTGTTACCAATTGTTTGTGGTGCACCTAATGTGGCTGCCGGACAAAAAGTAGTGGTAGCAACTGTTGGAACTGTTTTGTACGATGGCGACGATAGCTTTGTAATTAAAAAATCGAAGATTAGAGGCGAAGTTTCTTTGGGTATGATTTGTGCCGAAGATGAAATTGGTGTTGGTGTTGGTCATGATGGAATTATGGTTCTTCCTGAAGACGCTGTTGCTGGAACTCCTGCAAAAGTATACTTTAATGTAGAAGATGATATTGCCATTGAAATTGATTTGACTCCTAACCGTATTGACGGAGCCTCGCACATTGGTGTAGCAAGAGATTTAGCTGCTTATTTAAAACAAGAAAAAGATATAGAATACAAAATACCATCGGTTGATGCATTTAAGGTTGAGAACAACGAAACTCCTATCGAAGTTGTAGTTGAAAACCAAGAAGCTTGTCACCGTTACTCTGGGGTTTGTATCAATGGAATAACTGTTGCAGAATCACCAGAATGGTTGCAAAACCGTTTGAAAGCAATTGGTTTAAGCCCAATCAACAATGTAGTGGATATCACCAACTACGTATTGTTTGAAACAGGTCAGCCATTACATGCTTTCGATTATGCAAAAGTAACTGGCAACAAAGTGATTGTAAAAACACTTGCTCGCGGAACACAATTCACTACTTTGGATGAAACAGAGAGAGAATTGAACGAAAAAGATTTAATGATTTGCAATTCGGAAGCACCAATGTGTATCGCTGGTGTATTTGGCGGATTGGATTCAGGTGTTAGCGAATCAACTACTTCTATTTTCTTAGAAAGTGCCTATTTCGATGCAGTATCTGTTCGTAAAACAGCTCGTCGTCATGGTTTAAATACCGATGCATCTTTCCGTTTCGAGCGTGGAACCGATCCTAACAATACTGTTTATGCAATGAAACGTGCAGCTCTTTTAATCAAAGAAATTTCTGGCGGTACCATTTCATCAGAGGTTATCGATCTTTACCCCAATCCTGTTGCTGATTTTAAAGTTGAGGTAAGCGTAGATCGTATCGAACGTTTAATTGGTAAAAAAATTGGTAAAGAAACTATCAAGAATATTTTAACTGCTCTTGAAATTGGCATTGAAAAAGAAGATGGTGACACACTGAACCTTTTGGTTCCTCCATACCGTGTTGATGTGAAGCGTGAGGCAGATATCGTCGAAGAAGTATTGCGTATTTATGGTTTCAACAATGTTGAAGTTCCTAATAAGGTAAATGCATCGTTAAGTTATGCGCCAAAACCAGACGAGCACAAGTTGAGAAATACCATTGCTGATTTGCTTTCTTATGGTGGTTTTAACGAGATCATGAACAACTCGCTAACCAAAGCTTCGTATTATGAAGGATTGGAAAGCTTAAAATTAGAAGATACCGTTCGTATTTTCAACCCACTAAGTTCCGATTTAAATGCAATGCGTCAGAGCCTTCTTTTTGGTGGCTTGGAATGTATCGCTTACAATATCAACCGCAGAAATGCGGATTTAAAATTCTATGAGTTTGGTAAATCGTACCAACACTTTGTGAATCCTGAAAACGAAAACCCAGTTGACAACTATTTCGAAAAAGAACATTTGGGCGTTTTCATGTGTGGAAACAAAACATCTGCGAACTGGAATTTGAAAGCAGAACCAACAAACTTCTTCCACATGAAAGCTTTCGCTGAGAATGTATTAAAACGTTTAGGTTTCTCTATTGATAAATTAAGAATTAAAGAAACTGAAAACGATCAATTTACCGAAGGCTTAAGCTATGG
>JADGFH010000454.1 GCA_016743925.1 Labilibaculum sp. | reverse complement strand
AGGCATAAGATATAGCAATATAAGTCGCTATGCAGCTTATCCTAAGCTTTAATCACACACAACATTGTTTAAAATCTACTATGAAGAAACTCTTACTTTTATTATTGCTTGTTAGTTTTCATCTGCTGTCTTATAATCAAGTTATTATCAGGGGAAAAATATTTGAAAAAAAGACCAATGAGAAAGTTTGTTATGCAACCATCTATTTCGATGGAACATTTGTTGGGACTAGCTCCGATAAAAATGGGGACTTTAGTTTAAACATCCCATACAACACATGCATGCCTTTAACCATAAGTGCCATAGGATACTATTCTGTTACCTTACCAAAATTCGATGTTACTAAACCCATAATTGTCCATTTGAAACCTAAAATATTTAAAATACAAGAAGTTAAGGTTAAGGATAAATCTCTTGTGGCCCAACGAAAAGCAAACCTAAAAGTATTTAAAAAAATATTTTTGGGAACAACTGCAAATGCAATATATTGCGATATCATTAACGAACAAGATATAAGCTTTAACTATGGTACCGATGGGGATACCTTAAAAGCCTTTGTCACCAAACCAATTCTTATTAGTAACAAGGCTTTAGGCTACAAGGTCACTTATTCTCTCGATAAATTCGAATATTATAGAAAAAGCAGAACCTTCACTTTTATCGGAAATATCTTTTTCAACGAAGATCTGGCTAGCAAAAGAAAACATAGGCTCTTATACGAATCGAACAGAAGAAGTACTTATTTAGGATCCAGAATGCATTTTTTGAGAGCACTTTGGGCAAATGATTTATTGGCTGCCGGATTTTCACTTAAAAATTCATCGGAACAAGATCTCAAAAGTCAAGATGTGATCATTCAAGAAGCTTGTAATGTATCCGATCCTAATAGTAAAAACAAAAAATTCCTTAAGTACCCAACTAAACTGGAAGTATTGTATCACTTAAATGCAAGTGAAATTAGTCTTCTTAAACCAAAAGTTTATTTCGATGAAATGGGATTTGTAGAATTGGACATAAGCTGGGAAGGTGATATGGTAACAAGGCGCATGGGAGACATGTTGCCTTACGAGTATAAAATAAGCGAGTAAGAAAACTGAACACACGCTATACTTTGATATCCCCAAATTCACACGAGTTTGGGGATTGTTTTTTGAAACCTGACAGGTTTAATAAGATTAAGGATTGCTTTTTAAAATCCAATAAGTTCGATGATCATTCGAGCGTGCTATTACAGAAAATAGTGTTAGATTCAATTTCTGATATTGGTACTTGAGAACACTTAGCCTACAAAGGCCAAGCAGATTCTCGAAACGGATACGCTTGTAGATAATAACAACTTTATAAATGAAATAGATAAGATGGCAAACGGACTGGATGATTTATTAGGGGATGCAAAGAAAAAGGGCTCTGAGATATGGGCTAATATTAAAGGTGCCGGTAAGGATAAACTAAAGAACGGTATTCGGAACTTAAACGATGCTTTACCAGAGATTGAAGAAGCAGGTTTTGTTCTCGTCCGTCTGGATGTTGATATAGCCCTTTTGCCTCGCTTATTTGCACGTTTTAAGCAAGAACATACAATTAGGGTGGAAAAACGAGAAAGCATCCTTAAAAAAACGAAAAAGAATAAATTTCTGAACTTCATTTTGATCGGTTTATTCAAGGCTTCTGATATTAAAAATGAAATTAGCATCGATAATATTGACTTAAAAGAAATCGAATTGGAAATTGGTTTAACCCCTTCAGCCAAGCTGATATTCCGTAGAGAGGAAAGACTAAGTTTAATGGAAAAAGCACATGAACCAGCGCGTTTAAATTGCCCTCCAGAAAAACTCTGATAGGAGGCACACTAATCTCTTAATAAGAAGCTGTCAATTATCTTGTACTTGATTACATGAAAGATCAAATTAAAAAAAACTTGAACAAATACGTTGATTTTACTGATGCCGAAATTGAGCTTATAGTTTCAAAAATGGCTTTCAAAACCTATCAACGAAAGGAATTCATAATTTCTGAAGGACAAGTGTGCAAGCACAAGTTCTTCATTTTGGATGGTTTGGTGCGCTCTTTTTATTTCGATGAAAAAGGAAAGGAAAAGATTATTCAATTTGCATTAGAAAATTGGTGGATCTCCAACATGGAAAGCTTTGTGTTGGAAACCCCTTCTACAACAGCAATTCAGGCAATTGAGAAAACCACCTTGCTGAGTATAAGTAAAAATGATTTGGAACAGCTGTACAATAAAATACCAAAATTGGAACGATTCTTTAGAATGCTAACCGAAAACATGCTGATTGCGATTCAACGAAGATCCGATTTTTATTTACAGATGAAGAGTAAAGACTTGTATCAGCAATTTGTGAAATTACATGCTGATTTTGCACAACGAATTCCGCAATACATGATTGCATCCTACCTGGAAATTACGCCTGAATATTTAAGTGAGTTAAGAAAAAATCAATCCGATTAGCTTTCTTAAGATGTCTTAAGATTTATCCTAACTGTATGTGGTTTATTTGTAATGCAATTGTGCAATTAAATAAACCAACTTATGAAACAAAGAATTAATATAGCGGAATTAGAGCCTAATGCATACCAGGCAATGTTTGGATTGGAAAAGTACTTATCTGCTTCTAGCTTAGATAAAAAATTATGCCATCTAATTCGATTACGAGCATCTCAAATTAATGGCTGTGCTTATTGTATTGAAATGCATTCAAAAGAGGCATTAATATCAGGAGAAAGTACGAAAAGATTATTTGCGCTGAGTGCCTGGTGGGAGTCACCTCTATTTTCAGAGAAGGAACAAACAGCACTACAAATGACCGAGGAAATAACTAATATTTCAGCTAAAGGACTAAGCGATGAGACATACGGTAGAATAGAAAAGCATTTTAAGGAGAATGAAATTGCTCAGCTGATCATGTTAATCGGAACAATAAATACTTGGAATAGGATGGCTGTTGCGACCAAAATGTTTCATGAAAAGTAAGAATCTTAAATCAATAGGCACTGCTAAGGTTGAACTGCACCAAAAAAGTTGGACACAACATTTGGGGTTCACTTCATTCACGTTTGGGGCTTGTTTTATAATGTTGGTTAAATGTGTAGCCTTGTGGTGGTAGTAAATTGAAAGCAGAATCGCTTCAATTACTTCAACAACCGATCGATGTTTTCTTTTGTATTTATAGTGGGAGACAGATTAAAAACATAAACTGAATTATCTAATTCTTCATAACTGCAACCTTATTGAACGGAAGTTGTCTAATAAAAGACTTCAATGTCCAATTTATACTTATGCTAAACAACAAAACATGGAGAATAACGTGAATTTAAAGGTCAAAGTTTTACACCCCAATAATTATAAAGGTTTTTTAATGGATTTGGCAATCTACCTAACTGTTATGTTTTCAATTAGAGAAATATATTTTCCTGATTTGGGCTTTATTGTAAATGGTCTTTTCTGGTCATTTTCTACATTAGTTGTGGCTATCTGGCGAATGAAAGTAAGGGGTGTTACATGGAAAGAATTAGGCTTACGTAAACCCAAAAATCTTAAAAAAACCTTATTAATTTCTGTTTTAATTTTAGTAGCTACAGTATTATCTATAATGGCTTTTAATATTTTAAAAGACCAATTACCTTTTTCGCCAGCACCAGATACTTCTTCAGAGAGTGCAGTGTCTAAATTTGGTAAGCTAAAAGGAAACTGGCCGCTTTTCTTTATAATCATTCCTATGGTTTTACTTGAATCATGTCTGGAAGAACTATTAGATAGAGGGTTCTTAATGAATTGGTTGGAACGGTTATTTTCAAAGACTTCTTTCGCTACAATCATTGCAGTATTATTGCAGGCTGCAATTTTCGGTTTCAGACATTCATATGATCTATCAGAAAGATCGATCACGGTTGGCCTGATTGGCTTAGTTATGGGAATAGCGTACGTAACATTTGGTCGAAACTTATGGCCATTAATTATTGCTCATTGTATACTTAATACAATGTCGATGGTAGATAGAGTATAATTAGAGAGATGTGGACTTGGTAAAAAGGAAATAATATATACAGCTAAGCTCTTCTATGGGTAGACAAAAAATAGAAGTTTATACCCGTTTCTGGTCAAAATTAAATCAAGAACTATTGATAACTCTTTTTAAATTCTAGTGGTGTCATATTTGTTCTTGCCTTAAAGACTTTTGAGAAATAGGCATAATCTTCATAGCCTAAAATCTCAGCAATGGCAGACAAAGTATTCTCAGAATGAGCAATAAGTCGCTTTGATTCAAGCAATACACGTTCAGTAATTAAATCAGTAGTCGTTTTATCTAAAGTAGTTTTAGTAATTCGATTCAAATGTTTAGTTGTCATGTTTAAATAATTGGCATAAAAACTTGCCGATTTTTCGGTTTTGTAATGACTGTTAATTGCCTTTTCTAAAGCTCGTAGGGTTTCAATATAAGTATGTGATGTATTCCTGTCATTTGGTTCAAATGCCACATAGTAGCGTGCTAAATCTATATAAGTGGCGTTTATAAGACTTGCTATTTTTTGTTTTTTATAGAAAAGATCTTGGTAATATTCAAGGTTAATATCTTTAAATCTCGATACCAAAAGTTTGGTTTCACTTGGTGTTAAGTTAAGAGAAGGTGTGTTTTTATGAGAATAGTAAAAGGGGAATTGCTCCAACTTACTTTTAGAAAAATGAAGCTCGTAAAAATCTTGTGTATGAAAGAAAATATACCCTTCAGGTAATTCGTCGAATTTCCAATAATGGGTTTGACCTGGTTTTAAAAAGAAAACACTTCCTGCCTTTACCTCATAAGTGTTAAAGTCAATTTCGTGAATACCAGAAGCTTTTGTAAACAAAACACAAAGAAAAAAATCGTGACTGTGGGGTTTATAAAAATGGTTCTCGTTATTCTTTAAATGATTCTTCATGTCGCTACTATAAAAGTCAGACAGAGGAATTTCCAACTCAAATTGATCAATTTGTAGTATCGTAATATTTTCCATAGAATTCAAAATGTCCTAAAAGTACAAAAAATAGCGTGTATTGTGTAAACTATAAATTAAGATTTGAGATTACATTGTGAATTTATTCAGATTAAGATATCTCAAATTCCAATATTGAAAATGCTTTGCTAAATTAAGGAAATAAATATATGAAAAGAGACTACAATTTTACCAATATTAAAAGAAATGATAATACTAAAGCATTTTGCTTTTCCGGTGTGAAACAAATTATTTTGTTTTTGTCTGTAATAACATTTATCAGTTGTGGGAAAGAGTATGATATAGTAAC
>JADGFH010000453.1 GCA_016743925.1 Labilibaculum sp. | reverse complement strand
ATATAACATTATAATTATGACTGAAAAATTATTACAAGTCTCAGAAATGAGTTCAGCCGATATAATCAAACAATTTACGGCAATGAATAAAAGACTATCAGAACTAGCCGAATACGTTAAGCCTAATAATTCAGCTACATTATTAAGCCCAAAAGAAGTAATGGAATGGTTGAGCATTACCCCTCCTACTTTAAACGATTGGGCTAAGAAAGGCATCTTAAACCGTTATAAACTTGGGAATAGAGCCTTTTATAAAAAAGAGGAAATCATGGCAAATCTTGATGGTACAAAATACGCTGACAAGCTATAAAAAGCGACTCACTAAAATCATAGCACACATCCTTATTCACGGGACATACAGAGCAAAACACGCATGTAAAAATGGTACGAACACACCATTTTCTAAAGTATGTATTTTTTAAAAAATTACTCAGATAAATAACGGGAACGCACATTTTGTAGTGACGCATACACCATTTTTTTCAACAATTAACTAACGACTTTTTTACTCTTTTCTAACAGTTGATAGACTTAATTATCATAGAGCTTACTGATTTTGATACTCAGGTTTGGAATAAACACCCAAAACTGCGCTTCAACACACTTACCAGTGATGATTCTGGCGAGAAGATTGGTAGTAGTAAAGCTTATTATAATGGTTTAGAATTCACCATAGAGCCAAAAGGAAAAGTCAAAATCAAAGGTTCCATTCACAAGTACTACAATAATGGCTTACACAATGGCGATCGCTTCACCTTTGATGATTTTATAAAGGCGGTTAGCCAATTATCAGAGTTTGGAGTCGTTCCTGAACAAACGATTTTAAGAGGTTTCGAAATCGGTTTGAATCTAGATACTTCAAAATCAAAAATAGACACCAAAATCTTTATAAATAGTATTTTATACTGTAGAGGTGTAAAGCATTCCGATATGGAAATCAGCGGAAAAGCAGGCTACGGTTACCGATTTAAAACTGCAAATACTACCTACAAGTTCTACGATAAAATGGAACAAGCTTGTTTGCAATCTGAAACGCTTCGAATTGAAACCAAGTTTACCAAAATGAGAGCGGTTGAAAACTACGACATCTTAACACTCTCTGATCTTCTGAATAAAGAAAAGCTATCCAGACTAATTAAAGACAAGTATTTGAAATTCATTGATGAAACCATCTTCTTTGAATGGGATCAAATCAAAACACCCCGTAAGCTTCCAGCCAAATACAAAAGCATATTTAAGGATTTAAGAAATCCTGATTGGTGGATTAAGGATGATCGTTGCAGAAAAGAGCGAAACAAAAACAAAAAGCTACTAGAAACGCTCATAAACAAGTATGCCAAACGTAACATTAAAACTATCCTAAAAGACCTGATACTATTAGAGCTTCAAGCTTTTTCACGCATAAAAAAAGGGGACAGATACACCGAATTTGAAAACCTTCAGTCTTGGGACGAATCCAATAGCAAAAACGCAACAAAAAAGAAGACAGATACACCATGTATTGTATGGTGCGATTCAACCGACCAAGGGGAGGTAAAAAAAGAGAAAAGATATTGTGAGGTGTGTGGAAAGGAAATCACAGATCAAAGAATAGGTTCAAAATATTGTTCCAATAACAGAAAATGCAGAGATAAGGCTTATAACCTTAAAATTTCTGAGAAAAGAAGGTCTAAAAGGTTAAATCAAGAAAAGGAGATTATAAAAATCATCAAGGATATAGGTAGTGAGTTAAAGCTTGTAAGAACTACCAACCCCAAAAGAAAGATCAGCAAAGAAAAACCCCAGAGAAAAACCTCAATCATTGTTTCGATTAATGGAAGAAGAAAATACTTCCACGGTTTAGCTGCACGGTTTTTCATACAGGAATTTGAAAAGAAAACAATTATCAACAATACAGACAAAAAGATAAGCGCATGAGTACCGAAAAAAAAGTATACAAATATGCCAGAGTATCAACCATAGGACAAAATGAAGATAGACAGGTTGATGGTTTGAAAGATATTAAAGGCGAATTAGTCATTGATAAATATTCAGGAATGATGCCATTTGCTGAAAGACCCAGTGGGAAACTCATTATTAATGCCGTTCGAAAAGATAAAATATCGGAATTGGTTGTTTATGACTTTGACCGACTAGGTAGAAGTGTTCCCGATGTTTTGAACACCTTAGAATTGATGAAAGAAAATCAAGTAACGGTTACGATCTACAAAATTGGAATGAAAAGTTACATCGATGGCCACTACAACCAAATGTTTGATTTCATGTCTGCTCTTATGGTTTTGGCTGCAAAAATGGAATATGACAGAATCAAAGACAGACAGTCGGAAGGAATTGCCATAGCAAAAGCCAAAGGAGTTTATAAGCTTCATGCTGGAAAAGGAAAAATGACCAAAGAACAATACGAAAAACAACATGCTGATATTATCGAACTCATAGGCGATGGAAAATCGATTCGGAATATTGCCAAGCTGGTAAAAAAATCCACGACCACCGTTCAACGAGTAAAAAAGCATATCGATACACAAAAAGCGTGTTCATTTTAGCAACACCCAAATGAATACACAAAACAGGGCTGTTTGAACCCTATTTGATAAGTATTACTGTACAACCCAAAGGGTATACGCTAAAAAGATTACAAACAGAAATATTAATATAAACCAATACCTAAAACAGAATTAAAAAATGGAATGTGAAATTTGTGGAAAACCGATTGAGAACAAGAGACCTGATAGTATATATTGTTCTACACCTTGTATCAATAAAGCGAAACGATTAAGAGCAAAAGAAAGAGAATTAAACGAACTGGATAATGCCTATCCCAATAACCAGATAGACACCTACGAAAATCAGCAAATAAATCAAAATCTTTCCGATGAATTACGAACCGTAGAAAGAGAACACTTCGATTTTATTACAAACCTAAAAGCCGAATACGAGGATAAGATCAGAATTTTAGAAGAGAAAAATCTAAAACAGGAATTCAGGATTGAAAAGCTGAAGGATGAAATTAGCAAGCTAAAAGAGAAATATGCTAAGGAGATTACCGAGGCTAGAACTAACGCCACAAAAGAAACCGTTACGGCAATAACAAAGATGCCAGCTATTCAATCAGTCTTAGGTGCTTTTGCAAATACTTTAATTCCCAAAACTACAAATGGTCTTAGCGGAATAGCAAATCAATACAATACTCAGGAAAAACAAATTATTGGAGCTATTAGAAAAATGAAACCCGATGCACAAGGTAATTTAGTGCAAATGCTATATGTCCTCTTTTCAAAATCCAATGAAGAGCAGATAGAAATATTCAGCACCTTACAAACGTATATGATGCAATCAGAGGAAGATGATAATTAATCAAATCTCTGGAAACTTAAACTTTTATTTATTAAGCCAATTGGTATTTTATACTTCGGATAATTGAGATCCGATCTAATAAAATACTAATTGGCTTTTTTAATCCTCATAACTAGATAAGTGATCTAGATACGATCAGGGTAGAAGCGGGATAAGTAATCGAGATAACAACTTCTTTAAAGTGGAATTTACCCGTTTAAGGATTTTGATAGATTTGACAATATGAATCTTAGTTTAGATTTAATACTTTAGTAAGAATTTTTAGTATCGTTTAATGGATGATGTTTTAAAGAATTATTTCATTAATAATATTGTTAACTAAATAGGATGGTAAAGAAAAATGTGATTTTATTCTTGTTAGGTTTGTTCGCTTCAGTTTCTTTAGTTTTTGGCGAAGGAAAAATAGATTTAGAAGATCGATTAAGTAATTGTGAAGCAAAACTGTATAACTGGGAAGAGCGAATTAATAATCTTGAAGAAGCTAATAGTGACTTGACTCGGCAATTAAAAGAAAAAGAAAGCCAGTTTCATTTATATGAAATTTTGTTGAGCAAGTATGAAAATGGTCATTCCAGTCTAATAACTGAATTTTCTATTTTTGTGGGTGTACTATCCTTGGTTATTGGATTTTTTGGATATTTTGCCGTTATTAAGCCTGCTCAAGAGTCAAAGAAAGAAGTAGATAGGTTACTTGAAAGACTTCAGACAAATATTGATGATTTATTCACAGAATACCTAAAAAATAATCGTAATAAATTAATAAGTAATTACCTGCAAGTTCTTTGGAAAAAAAATGAGGCTGAAACTTCTAATGCTATACATTACTTAAAATCTGTAAGACATGAAGGGTTTAATTCAGAGCAGTTATTTAAAATGCGTAAAATTGTACTAGAAGACAATGATTACACATACCAAACCTTCACCAACATGATTTTTACTAAAGATGAAATTGTTGAAAATACATGTGTGGAGATTTTCAGAAAGAACTTAGACAATTTAATTTCTTATGCACTCATTTACTTTGCACAACATGGAATTCACGAATACGATAATGAAGTTGTTGATTATTTGAATAAAGAACCAAATAAGTGGAGTGGTATGATACCTTCAATTAGAAATGCGTCTGAGGATTATCTTATTAAATTATGGGATAACCATCGTGATGAATTTACTAATGAATCGATAGAGAAGATTGATTCTCTTTTAAAAATTTATACAGATTCTCCTTTATTAAATAATAAAGATAAAACTCTAATTGTATTCCTTGATAAAGTAAAAAAATCAAAATTTGGTAAAGAAAAATTGTCAATGACTTAGAAATATTTGATTTAAGCTAGTCATTTTAACATGTAAATTCTTGAAGAATTTATTTTTGAGACGCAGTGCTAATTAATGTACAAATATGCATAGTTGTTTAACAAATGGATAGTTGGCTCTCGAAAGCTTATGCTTTAAATGAGTTGCTTTGCCTTTTCGTAAATAATAAACCTTAAATAACTAAGGCACCTATGGTACATAGCGCTATTCAAATAGATATAATAATATGAATCTTTTAGAATTAATAAAAAAAATAAAAATAGATTTCACACAAGTTTTGATTGAACTTGATTCGGGATCGCCTCTTGATTTCAATTTTGAAATTTCGCCAAAAGATTTTTTAAATTATAGTAAAAAAGATTTTAAAGATTCAAATGTTAGGGGTAAGATAAATGCCCTTACAAATGCTAAAAGAGCAATTGATTGTCAAACAGATAAAGTTTTCCATTCTATAGGTATAGACCCAAATGATTTTCCAGAAATTATAGCACAATTTGTATTAGAATCTAACGATTCACTAATAAAAAAAGACTTGCCAGCAAGACTTAAATTTTTACAAGCTATAGGGTTTGCTCCAGTAAAAATAATTGCAAATGCAAGGTTATTTCGAAATAAACTTGAACATTATTATAAAG
>JADGFH010000452.1 GCA_016743925.1 Labilibaculum sp. | reverse complement strand
ATTCTATTCTTTTTTGATGTTCCTCTTTTTCTCTTTGTAATTCCTGTCTAATCAATATTCTTGTTCGAAGAATCGATCCGATATAGAAAATAAATACTAGAATCAGAAGAACATATAAAAAATAAGCTTGTGTAGTTGCCCATAAAGGGGGAGCAATTTCAAAGGTGAAAGTTTCTTCTTTGTCATTCCATTCACTTTGAATATTTGATGTTTTTAGGTGGAAGATATACTTTCCTGGGGCGAGTCCTGCATAGGTAACTTGTCTGTTCTTGTAGCTTGTGAAATTCCAGTTTTCTTCTGCATTTTCAAGACGATATGAAAATTTAATTTTTTCAGGAGAAGAATATTCTATAGCACTAAATTCAAAAGTGATGGAGTTCTCATTATATTCAAGTTCTATATTTTTTTGCTCTTGTAAAGATTTTAAAAGAGGAATGCGCCCATTCAGATTTTGGCCGGGTTTTAAAATATTACTATTAATTTTAATATCACATAAATATACTGGCGGGAAATCAGTTCGTTCTATTATTTCTTCTGGAGTAAAAATACTTAGTCCATTATTTCCTCCAAACATCATCTCTCCTTCTGAATTGTACATACATGATGAGAGGTTGAAGATGTTACCTTGAAGTCCATCTTTTTCGTAATAGTTGATAAATTTATTATTCTCGGAATCAAATTTGGATAAACCTTTTTGAGTACTGATCCAGATAAAACCTTTTGAATCTTGTTTAATTCCTTTCACTACATTATCTGCCAATCCATCTTTTTCAAAATAGCGTGTGAACTTTCCAGTTTTTTGATCAAGTTTGTTTAATCCAGCTTGTGTTCCAATCCAAAGTTGATTGTTTCTATCTAGAAATATAGTATTAACCAGATTGTTACTAATTGATCCAGGATCCTCAGGATTGTGACGATAATGATCAAAGATGACATTATTTAGATTGGAATTCTTATTTAAGTTCAATTTATCAAGACCTCCTCCCCAAGTACCAATCCAGAGATTTTGATTATCATCTTCAAATATTGATCTGACATAGTTGAAACTGAGACTATTTTTATTTTGAGGATCATTCTTGAAATGATAAAATTTATTTTCACCCCAATCATATTTATTTAAACCATCGTAGGTTGCAACCCATATTCCAGTTTTATCCTTTGAAGGTAATACATCCCAAATACTGTTGTTGGTCAAGCTATAGTTGTTACTAGGAGTGTATTCAAACTGAGTAAATTTGTTATTGTTTACGTCAAATAGATTCAATCCCTTAGCTGTTCCCAGCCAAAGTCTGTTTAAATGATCGAATGCGATTGACTCAATAATATCGCTGCTTAAACTATTTTTTGTATTTGTTTTACGAGTGTATGATTTAAACGTGTTACTTTTAGGATCGAAGCTATTTAAGCCACCACCATAGGTTCCAAACCAATATTTGCCATCATTACCTTCAGTAATAGATTTTACAATTTTATTGGATAATAAAGTGGTGGATTCCGTTGAATGGGATACATGTGTAAATCTTTGGACATAAGGATCAATTCGATCGATTCCTGTTTCACGTGTGGCTATCCATAGAATACCTTCTTTTGATTCAAAAACGGTATAGATGTAATCTCTACTTATTGATTGTTGATTATAGTTTTGATGGCGATAAGATTCATAAATACCATTTTCAGGAGAAAATTGATTTAAACCCTCCCCGTAAGTAGCTAGCCAAATCCTGTTCTTTTGATCTTGAAATATAGAAAATACTCTTACACCTATATCTCTTCCATTTTTGTTTTTAGGGTAAGAATGGTTTTTTATTTTGTATATATCATCTTCTTTTTTGAGAATACTTAAGAAGTTATCAGTACCAATAAATAAGCGACCATCTTTTATCTGGCAAATACTATAAACGATATTGCCTGAGATTTTTGATGAGTGCTTGCTGTTATTTGAAAAGCGTTGAAATTTATAATTTTTGGCAGAAATATTCTTTTCTCTTAATAAATTAAGACCTCCTCCTTCTGTTCCTATCCAGAGATTTCCCTCAGTGTCGGTGGTCAAACAATAAATTCTATTATTACTTAAGGAGCTTGTATCATTTATTTGATGTTTTAAATTTTTAAATATAGGAACACCTGAACTATCATAGCCTATCAAGCAGTTAAGACCATTAATTGTTCCAATCCAAAGATTTTTATTATGGTCTTCGCTAATAGATGTCACAACATTGTTTGATAGAGAAGAGCTGTCTTTTTCATTTAAAAGAAAGGAAGTGAATTTTTCATTTTCAGGATTAAATTTATTTAAACCTCTTTCTGTTCCAATCCAAAGATGATTATTATGGTCTTCGTAAATACATTTTATTACCTCATTGCTTATCTCATTATCATTTCCCTTTACTTTATAAGTTTTGAAATGTATACCGTCAAATCGATTAAGTCCAGCATCAGTCCCAAACCACAAAAATCCTTTGTGATCTTGTAAAATACTGCTTGTGACATTTGAAGACAAACCATGTTCTTCTTTAAGATGTTTAAATTTTATTTTGCTTTTAGATTCTCTCCACTGATTGCCTGCCTTAACAGACAGGAAAGGTAGACTTAAAATCAAAAGAAATAATGAAATGTATCTTTTCAATAATGTCATGATATTTGAATATCTTTTTTTTACTAGGGATGGTAGTCGTAACGTAGGTTTTCGAAGATAAGGAATAAATCTATATTCAAAAAAATAAGTGAGTCTATTTGACTTGTATCGGTACTATTTTGGATGTTTTTAGTGCATTTTTTGAAATTCAGGAATGAACAGAGATGCAAAAATGAGATATGGGACTAATTATTGTTAATCCAGATTGATTTACCAGACTGATAAATGTAGATTCTGATTTCATTTATTGAAGGAATATTGCCCTTAAAATGTAAGGAATAGACCCCCTGATAGTTTTATACCCCCTAGCGGAAAGATTTCTCCCCCGGCATAACTATTTTCTAATTTACATTTACAAGGTCGACAAAAATCACATTGACGACTGAAATAAATATCTAACCCAAAAAAACGAATTTATGAGAAAATTACGTAGTAAAGATTGGCTCAGAGGAAAGAGTTTGTTGTTAAGGACAAAACTATTATTAACGTTGATGTTTTTAGTTTTTGTGCAAACCTTTTCATTTGCTCAGGAAAAAAACATTTCAGGACAGGTTACTGCCGAAACTGGAGAACTACTCCCTGGTGTTTCTATAGTAGTGAAAGGAACAACGCATGGTACGGTTACCAATATTGATGGTAAATTTAATATTAGTACAGATGCAAATAGTGTGTTGCTATTTTCATTTATTGGTTTTACCGCGCAAGAATTAGAAGTAGCTGGCAAGAGCGTTATAAATGTTGTGCTTGTTGAAGATGCCGAAAGTTTGGATGAGGTAGTTGTAATTGGTTATGGTACTCAATCAAGAGCTACTTTAACAACATCCATTTCAAAAATGGATGAAAAGGTATTGGAGAATGTACCTTTTGCTAATGCGGCCTCTGCTTTGCAAGGATCTTTGGCTGGTGTGCGTGTGCAAACTACTTCAGGGCAACCAGGAGCAACTCCAAGAATTATTATGAGAGGGGGAACCTCGATTAATAAGCCAGATGGTGCAACACCTCTTTATATTATTGATGGTATGCTTCGTGATGATATGACAGGATTAAATTCATCAGATATTGAGTCTATTCAAGTATTGAAGGATGCGGCTGCAACGGCTATTTATGGTTCTCGTGCATCGAATGGTGTTGTAATTGTTATAACTAAATCGGGGAAAGCCGGTAAGCCAAAAATTAATTATAGTATGACTGCTGGTATTTCAAGTTTGGGTAAGTCATACGATATGGCATCGGCGAGAGACTATATATATTACGGTAGATTAGGAGTTGCAGCTACGGGGGAAAAGCATCCAGAGCGATTGTCAAGATTGGACCTTCCTGTGGGATATGGAACTGGTAATAACTTGGAAAATAATACAGGTTTTACAACACAGTATTTACAGCCAGGTTATAACGATCACAAGTTGCAAGAAGGATGGGAAAGTATGCCTGATCCAATAGATCCATCTAAAACCATTATTTTTAAGGAGACTGATTGGCAAGACAAGCTTTTTAGAACTGCTATTACGACTAATCACCACCTTTCATTTTCAGGAGGTAATGAACTAGGAACCTATGATATGATGGTTACTTGAAGCAAGAAGGTGTTGCCATTCAGACAGATTATGAGCGTATAACCGCAAAAATGAGTGGTAAGTATAAAATTAGAGATAATTTTTCTGTTAATGGTATTGTGAACTATAGTACATCTTCTGACAACACTGTTTATAGTTCAAATCAATTATTTCAAAGAGCAATAGGATTACCTCCAACGGCTAAATTTAAATATGAAGATGGATCTTTAGCTCCAGGTCAAAATAGAAGTATTGGTAATCCTGTTTATCATTTGGATAGAAAAGATAATGATTTACGTGATTATAGATTATCATTAGCAATTGGTGCAGAATGGGATATTACTCCAAAATTGAAATTTTCACCTTTTGTATCGTATTTTCAGGAGCAATTATTGAATAACTCGTTTCAAAAGTCATATTATAATAATGCTACACAGTTTGTTGACTCTAGAAATGCAACAGCAGATTTTCAACAAAATTTGAAGACTCAGTACGAAGGAGTTTTTACCTACAATAATGTTTTTAGTGATGAACATAGTTTAAATGTAAAAGCTGGATTCTCTAATACAAATAGAGAGTTTTACGATTTGGATGCAGATGGTAGAGGTGCTTCTTCTGATATAATTGGAACATTGAATGCAACTTCAGAACCTACAAATGTTAATAGTTCTTGGACAGAACTAAATGTGATTGGTTTCTTTGGTCGTGTTACTTATGATTTTCAGAAGAAATACTTATTCTCAGCATCTATAAGAACTGATGGAGCTTCAAATCTTGGTGAAAACAATAAGTGGGGTATTTTTCCTGGAGTTTCTGCAGGATGGAATTTACACAAAGAGAATTTTTGGTCAGATTTACCTACTTACCTTAGTAAGTTGAAAGTACGTGCCAGTTACGGTGTGACAGGTAATTTGGGAGATTTGTCAGATTTTCATGCACAAGGACAATATTCTGTAGGTAGCAAGTACAATGGTGTTGCTGCAGTTCAAAATACTCGATTAGAAAATCAGGATTTGAAATGGGAAGAGTCGGCAACTGTTGGTTTTGGTTTCGATTTGGGATTATTTAATAATCGTGTAAATGTATTGTTCGATTATTATAACAGAGAAACCAAGAATCTTTTAACT
>JADGFH010000451.1 GCA_016743925.1 Labilibaculum sp. | reverse complement strand
GCTGCCTTCTTAAATATTTCGTAGTTAAACTCTTTTGCCATATTGTGAAGATATAATCTTTAATAATAACGCTGACACAGAGTTATGAACAGTGTCTAACGCTGACACAGAGTTATGAACAGTGTCCCTCAGCCTGTGCACGGAAGCACAAAACCACCGAACGGAAAGGTGCCCAATGCGAACGGAAGCATAAAACCACCGAATGGAAATAGCCCAAGTGCGCACGGAAGCCTATCCGTGCCGAACGGAAGACCTCATTATGCGAACAGAGATGGTCAGTTTGCGAGCGGGAGGAGTACTTTGAACAGACTCTTAATCCAAAACAAAATATTCTACCGTTTTAACCAACAGTTTTGCTTGTTCGGCATGAACCCAATGTCCTGCATTCGGAATCGTGGTAATTTCAGCTTTAGGAAAAATCGCTCTAATCAAAGTGTGATCGTAATCAGTAATATAATTTGATTTTTCTCCGCGAATAAACAGAACAGGAAATGCAGTGATTCCTTTTCCATTTGTAAAACGATTTCCATCGATGCCATCCATTATTTGCGGTAAGAATTCATTAATGGTTTTAATGTTTAGTTTCCATGCAAAATTTTTATTTTCATCGCGTTTCAAATTTTTAAGCAAAAATTGTCGAACTCGATCACTATTTATGCTTTCTGCCAGATTTTGATCAATTTCAGTTCTGCTTTTGAATGCTGATAAATCAAGCGTAAGCATAGCGTTTACAATACATGTATGATCTATTGTTTGTGGTGCATAATCAGAAATCTTACTGTAATTTTTAGGAGCAATATCAACCACAAGCAAACTACTTATTCTTTCAGGGTAGTCTGTCGCAAAAAACATGACTGTTTTACCTCCCATCGAATGCCCTAAAAGAATTGCCTTCTCCAATTTATGGTCATCCATAAACTCCAGTAGGTCATTTTTCAAATCCTGATAAGTATGTGAATTGGCATGTGGAGAATTGCCATGGTTTCTCTGATCTATAGTGTAAACTTCGAAGTTTTTAGCTAATTCTTTCGCTATGCTTAGCCAGTTGTCCGATCCTCCATAAAGACCATGAACAATAATTAAAGGATGTCCCTCTCCAAGTTTCTTGTAGTTAAGTTTCATTTATTCGAAATTGATTTTTGAATATTAAAGATAAGAACAGAATTGAGAACTGTTAATTTTTTTATCGAATTTAAATTGTTGGAAAAGAGAAAAGGATGCCTTTCGAGCATCCTTTATATCTAAGTTGAAGTGGATTTATTTTAGACACCTTAAATACATTTGTACGGTATTTTCCATTCCATAGTACAATGCATCAGACACAAGAGCATGTCCTATTGATACTTCAGTAAGTTGAGGTATGTTCTTATGGAAATATTCCAAATTTTCCAAGCTTAAGTCGTGCCCAGCATTAATACCTAAACCTAATTCATGTGCTTTTTCAGCAGCAGTAATAAAAGGGCGTATAGCTTCCTCTTTATTCTTCGGATAATCAGTAGCATAAGGTTCGGTGTACAATTCAATACGATCGGTACCTGTTGCAAGGGCTCCTTCTACATTGGCAAGATTTGTATCTACAAAAATAGAAGTTCTGATTCCAGCATCTTTAAATTCTGTAATGATACTAATTAGCAATTCTTTATTTTTAACCGTATCCCAACCTGCATTTGAAGTTAACGCTTCAGGTGGATCTGGAACTAAAGTAACTTGTGCTGGCTTAGCTTTTATAACCAAATCGATAAAATCTCTAGTAGGATATCCTTCAATATTAAATTCAGTCGTTACGAGTGGAGTTAAATCACGAACATCTTGGTAACGGATATGTCTTTCGTCCGGACGAGGGTGGACTGTAATTCCTTCTGCTCCAAATCTTTCACAATCTAAAGCCAGTTTGCAAACATTAGGAGTATTCCCTCCTCGGGCATTTCTTAATGTCGCAATTTTGTTTATATTTACACTAAGTCTGGTCATTTTATAAAAACTTTATAAGTAAAATGAAGGATAATTTTTAGAACAAAAAAAATGCTTTGTCGTAAATATTCCTTGAGACAAAATTAAAAGTAATTCCTAGAAAACAAGTATGTATGATCGCAAAAGATTTAATTTCTGATGTTGTTCCAGTGCTTCGAGAAACCGATACCGGGATTCAAGCGCTAAATTGGATGGAAATTTTCAGAGTTTCTCATTTGCCTATTGTAAAAGGTGATGAGTTTCTGGGACTTATTTCAGATAATGACATTTACGATCTGAATAAAGCTGAAGAGCCGATTGGGAGTCAAAAATTGTCGTTGTTTAGTCCTTACGTAAACGAAAATCATCACATTTATGATGTGATTGAAATAATATCTCGTTTAAAATTGACTGTAATTCCTGTTTTGGAGGATGAAAAAACTTATGTCGGGTTAATTACCCTGAATGACTTAATGCAGTATATCGAGAGGATATTTTCGGTTCGAGAGCCAGGCGGTATCATTGTGTTGGATCTTAATTCTGTTGATTATTCGCTAAGCGAGATTTCCCGAATAGTGGAGAGTAACGATTCTAAAATATTAAGTCTTTACGTAAAGTCTTCAACCGATTCAAGAAAAATTGAACTGACAATTAAAGTAAATCGAACCAACCTAACTTCTATCATACAAACATTCCTCCGCTACGATTATACTATAAAAACGACTTATGTCCGAGAAGATGACATGAAAGATTTTATGGAAGATCGATACAATTCTTTTATGAGATTTCTCAATATTTAAAATCATCAACGAAGTGTATCTTTTTGTGTTCAGAATTGTGGCTATGAAGTAGATTACTCTATATTTGTGAAAATCATTACCTGTTTTAATATTTCTGCTGTAGTAAGTGAGTAAGGGTGAAAATAGGATATAAAAAAACTAATTGAATGCCTCAATTTAAGTTAAGAATAGAGTTGATTAGTTGAAGAAACGAAACACAAATTTGTGAAGTATGAAAGTTGCCTTATTTGGTAGATCATTTAATGAAAGCTTTACGGAAAGCTTTATCTTGATGTTTGATGTTTTTACCAAACACAATATAGACGTTGTAATATACGAACCATTCTATGATTTCTTAATCCGTGATATTAATTTTAAACCTCCAGTTCAGGGCTATTTTCATAGCTATGAAGATTTAGATAAAGAGGTAGATTTTCTCTTTAGCATTGGGGGAGATGGTACATTTCTCGACGCTGTAACATTTGTACGTGAATCTGGTATTCCAATT
This sequence comes from Labilibaculum sp., assembly GCA_016743925.1. GTDB lineage: Bacteria > Bacteroidota > Bacteroidia > Bacteroidales > Marinifilaceae > Labilibaculum. The sequence continues at coordinate 2,078 of JADGFH010000451.1, read as the reverse complement.
GTTGGAATTAACAGCGGACGACTTGGTTTTATGGCAGATATCGCGCAAGATGAAATACCTCAGGCTTTAAATGATATTGTTGAAGGTAAATTTAGTATTGAAGAACGCAGCTTATTGCAATTGGAGACTTCCAAGAACGGTCTTTTCGAAGAGTTTAATTATGCCTTAAACGAATTTACCGTTCACAAGAAAGATTCGGCATCTATGATTACCATTCATACCTATCTAAATAATGAATATTTGAATTCTTATTGGGCTGATGGCTTAATTATTGCTACACCAACAGGATCGACAGCATATTCCTTAAGTGTGGGAGGACCAATTTTAATTCCAAACACTCAAAACTTTATTATTTCTCCAATTTCCCCACACAACCTAACCGTTCGCCCAATTGTTGTGCCAAATCACCATGAAATTACCTTAAGGGTTGAAGGGCGAAGTGAAAGTTATTTGGCATCATTAGATTCTCGATCATCTAATTTTGAATCTTCTATTGAGCTTAAAATAAAGAAGGCTGATTTTCAGATAAAAGTCTTAAAATTAAATACACATAGCTTTTACGGAACCCTTAGAAATAAGCTTATGTGGGGAGCTGATAAACGGAATTAAAGATCTGGTAAATCTGTCTTTTTGTTTTAACAAAATTTAACTGGCTTCTGGTGTAATTTTTTTCTAGAAATAAGGTTTTTTAATATTATATGTTACTTTTGTAGCTTGTGAATGAATTTAGGGTGTTTATATCCTTATCAAACCAACGTTTTTAGGAGCTTTAACAAGATTCTGAATTTCATTTTGCAAGATTGAAAACATAAACTTGATTTCATGTATAAACTGATATTGGGAATACTGTTTTTTGCAATTAGCACAATAGCTTTTTCGCAAACCAAAGCAGAGTTGGGTTTCTTTGGTGGTGTTGCCTATTATTTGGGAGATATTAATCCGAATAAACAGTTTTATTCAAATTCAGTTGCTTTAGGGGGAATTTACAGATACAATTTTAATTCTCGTTATTCCTTAAGAGCAGGAATGTTGTTTTCAGGATTGAGTGGTGAAGATAAGGATTTTGATAATTCATATCAGAAAGCGAGAGGAGCCTCGTTTGACACAGATTTGGTTGACTTGTCATTGCAAGTGGAATTTAATTTCCAACCATTCTGGTCTCCTAAAAAATCAAAAAGCCAGATAATGGTTCCATATGTAACTGCTGGTATTGGTTACATTGCTCCAAGTAGTACTAGTTCTTCATTCACCATACCAATGGGGCTTGGTTTGAAAACCAATTTAGGGGGCAGATGGACTGCTGCGTTGGAATGGAGTTTTAGAAAAAGTTTCACTGATGATCTGGATCATTTAGATGATCCGAATGGTTTGAACAAAAGTAGTTTGATTCACAATAACGATTGGGCATCTTTTTTTGGAGTAATGATTAGTTATAAATTGTTTCCAGATAATGAAGAATGTCATTCATACGGTCGCTTTGTAAAATAATATATGTCAGTACTAAATAAGATAATTAAAGAAAAGCTTCCAACTCATCTGGCCATTATCATGGATGGAAATGGGCGTTGGGCAAAAATGCGAGGAGAACATCGTATTGTTGGTCATCAAAATGGGGTTGAGGCAGTTCGTAGTACGGTTGAAGTATCAGCTGAACTTGGAATTTCTTATCTAACCTTATATGCATTTTCTACCGAGAACTGGAATCGACCACAAGACGAAGTTTTAGGATTGATGTCTTTGTTGGTTGAAGCAATAGAAAATGAGACTCCTACCTTAATGAAAAACAACGTTCGCCTTCAGGCAATTGGCGATTTAGAAAGTTTACCATTAGAAGTTAGAGAAAAGCTGCAAGGAACAATCTCCAATACATCAAAAAATACTGGTTTAACTTTAGTTTTAGCTTTAAGCTATAGTTCGAGATGGGAAATTGTAAATGCTGTAAAAAACATTGCAAATCAGGTAAAGAATGGAGAGTTATCTCCTGACGAAATTGATTTTGATTCATTCTCCAATGAGTTAACTACCAGAGGAATTCCTGACCCGGAACTTTTGATTAGAACAAGTGGGGAAAATAGGAT
>JADGFH010000450.1 GCA_016743925.1 Labilibaculum sp. | reverse complement strand
ACATAAAGTATCTATAATGAAAACCTTAAGTGTAAAAATATTTGGCGTTGTTTTGGCTGTTTTATTTGCTGGACAAGTGCATGCAAAAAGCAAAAAACAAAAAAATACTGCAAAACCCAATGTAGTATTGATTTATTTGGATGATAGTGGTTATGGCGATTTTGCGCACAATGGTAATCCTACTATTAAAACACCAAACATCACAAAGTTAAAGGATAGTGGAGTTAATTTTACACAATTCTATGTTACTTCTCCGGCATGTTCTGCATCACGTTATTCTTTGTTGACAGGACGCTATCCTGGTCGGTCAGGACTTGGCTCTTGGGTAATTGGACCAACTAGTCCTAAATATATTCATGAAAAAGAAATCACCATTGCCGAAGGATTAAAAACTGTTGGTTATAAAACTGGGATGTTTGGCAAGTGGCATCTGGGTACACCCAACGAAAAAAATGGCTTTACGCCAAAGGCGTTGCCGATAGCTAACGGTTTTGACCAATGGATTGGGACGAATGTATCGCATGATTATGGTACTTCCATGCTCCTGAAAAGTAATCCGAAGGGAAATAACCCAATCCCCGGATATGAGTTGTTGGCCAAAGATTTACCATCGGATGTTACAGCTTCAGAATCGTTGACAGGAGTTTGTACGAAAGCTGCGGTTGACTTTATTAAGCAAAATAAAAAGAATCCATTCTTCGCCTATGTAGCCTATAATATGCCGCACTTGGGACTTTTTGTAAGTGATAAGTTTAAAGGCCAATCTCGTAACGGTGAGCTGGGAGATGTAATGGAAGAGTTGGATGCAGCAATCGGCGAAATAATGAATGCTTTAGAAGATGCTGGAGTAAGAGAAAATACAATTGTTGTTTTTTCTTCTGACAATGGTCCTTGGATTAAATTTTCAACGGTTAACGACAATCAAAAATATGGCGATACAAGATTAAAGGTGGGGTATGCAACCCCATTCCGCGATGGCAAAGGATCCACCTGGGAAGGTGGGCATCGTGTACCTGGAATTATTAGCTGGCCTGGAGCTATTAATGGAAATCGCAATGAACAATCACCTATCAGCACCTTAGACATATTGCCAACCATTTTTTCTATAGCAGGTGTAGAATTGCCAAATGACAGAACGATTGACGGACGTGATATACGTTCCATATTAATGCCAGAGAAAGATAAGAATCAGGCGGAAGAATTTAAATTCTTCTACAATTACAGCGATAATATGCCATCAGCAATAAGAATGAATGAATGGAAATTGCACGTTCGAATTGGATCTCAAACCAGAAATAACTATGGATTTGAAGCTTCTAGAGAGACCCCTTTGTTATTTCAGGTTGAGAAGGATTTAGGTGAGCGAATAGATGTTGCAAAAGAAAAACCAGAGAAGACTTCGATACTTCTTAACGAGCTAGATAAGTTTGAAAAACAGCTAAAGATCGCAGGCTCTTTTTGGGATAAAGAAGAATGAAAAAATCATTTAGAATATATTTGAGCGCATAAGTGGTAAAGCATTTATGCGCTTTTTTTTGTGCGCATAGTTAAGTGAGATAATATAGATCAGAATGTAGAAACGATTATAAGTCCTCAATGGTTAGCTAGGAGAATAAGAAGCAATAAAAAAGCATGTACTTAATTCAATTCTTTTTCTTCTTAATTTATTTAACGAATAGATTTAAGTGTGACGAAATGAAATGGATAGAGTGTTGTAGTGATTGAATACACCCCTCAAGAAGGATGAATAGCTCCCGTTAATTATATGTTTTTGACCCTTGATTTTGAATAAATATTTTCTTTTATCAGCGATTATTTTAGCTCATTGTAGGAGTGAAAACTTCTTTGGGTTGAGTAATTTGATAGAGAATGGTAGAAAGATATTTACGAACTGGAGATCTCAATTTTAGTTTCTGGTAAAACGAGATTATTTAATTTGAGTAAAGATTTGGTGTAGAGCATAATGTTGTTTTAAGAATATCTAGTTATTGCAGAGGAGATGATGCAATTGATTAACACAAATTAATTGTTCCTGAAAGAATATTAAGCAAGAGAAGCAGGCCTTTATTTGTTTTGCCCTTGATTTATTCCTGAATTTAGTGTTTCATATACAAAATGCCTTATTAAGAAGAAGTAAAGGGGCATCTGATTTGGTTGAAACTAATTAAAAGTATTATTTTGAGTTTACGAACCTAATTTTCGCTTTTTTATAGAGATACCAACTAATATAAAATAGAGCTATGAGAGAATTTCTATTGGTGTTTTTACTATTTCTGACAGCTCAGCTTCGTGCGGAGAATGAGGTTGTGAGTTACCTTACCGTAGAAGATGGTTTAACACAGAATGAAATTACCGGAATCGTACATGATTCTAAGGGCTATATGTGGTTTGCAACGCGTGGTGGTTTAAATCGTTATGATGGCTACGGATTTGTACAGTTTAAACCTAAATCAGGTGATACCAATAGTCTTTCCAACCCTTCAATTGAATGTCTGATTGAGGATAGTCAGGGGCGTTTTTGGGTTGGCACAAAGTCAGGAGGTGTAGATCTTTATAATCCCAGAACAGGTTTGTTCAAACATTTCCGAAATGATAGCGATTCCAAACAAAGAATAGGGGATGATCGAATCATATCCATTCATGAACAAAAAAATGGGAACATGTGGTTTGGTGGCTGGTCAGGAGGTCTCAGCATATGGAATGAAGAAAAAGATAGTATTGAGCATCATCTTTCCAGTCATAAAGTGTCTGTAATTAAGGAAGATGCAAGTGGGAATGTTTGGATTGGCACCAATAATGGAGTTTATGCTAATAGCCTGCAAAGTAAGGTTTTTATACGATCAAATTTAAAGGGAGCTAGCAAATATAATGTGAACGATTTGATGATTGATCGCCAAAGAAATGCCCTGTGGGTGGCTGCATGGAATAAAGGGCTAATTCGTTTTGATCTGGATACAGGAGAATCTTCCAGTTATTTACCAAAGGGTTACACAGAGCTTCTCGATAAATTTAACAGTAATTCCTATTCCCTTCTTCTGGATTCTAAAGGAATGGTATATATGGGAACCTGGGGCGGGGGATTATACCGATTTGATCCTGAAAAAGAACGATTTTCTAAAATTCATATAAAACCGGGTAAACTGGGTGAGTTAAATACCGATTACGATATTATACTTAAAATAATTGAGGATAAGAGTGGTACTATATGGATTGGTACCGATGGTGGTGGTGTTTGCCGAATTGGCGATCAATTGCCATTTCAAGGCCTCGCTGTTGATGATGACAATCAGACTGGAATAGAGAATTATCATGTGCTTTCTCTCATCGAAGATAAGAACTCAAACTTATGGATAGGGACTAAAGGCGGGGGATTGTATTATTCCAAAGACCGATTGAATTTTATTGAAATTGATAATCCAGATGCTACTGGACCTGATTTTAAAGTGGTGAAATCTATTTATGAGTCCTCTGATGGAATCAAATGGGTTGGTACTAATTTTGGATTACATCAACTGGTCTTGTATGATGGAAAATACCACTTAAAGAATCAAATTGCTGCAGAGAAAAGTCAAATAAGAAAAGTACAATCTCTTTTCGAAAAGGATGGGACTTTATTTCTTGGCACACAACAGCATGGATTTTGGTCGGGGAAACAGATCAATACCCCTGCTGAGAGTTGGAAGCAATATGTTCCGGTAAATGATTCTATTCTTCGAAATGAGAGAATTTCATTTATCCATTCTGATGATCAGAATAGAATATGGGTTGGTTCTTATAAAGGGATTTATTTCTTTGATTATAAGAAGGAAAAGTTTAGAAACCTGAAATTTGTCCAAAATCAAAAACTGACCAGCGATATTATTTTGTCTTGGTGTCAACTAAATGACAGTACTTTTTTTGTTGGCACGCCCAGTGGACTCAATCTTTTGGTGGAAACTGAATCAGGAGCCTTTAGTATTGAACATTTTTACCAGGAAGATGGTCTGCCCGATGACTATATTCATGCTCTGGTTACTGATGATGAAAAAAAACTTTGGATTACCACCAATAGTGGTGTTGCACGTTTTAATCCGAAAAATAAGAGTTTTAATAATTACGATAAAAGTGATGGCTTGCAAGGGCGAAGTTTCTCAGAAGGTTGTGCGTTTAAAAATACCTCAGGTGAAATCTATTTCGGAGGGGCAAGCGGATTTAACTATTTTCAACCTAATAAAATTAAGGACAATCAGAACCTGCCTGAACCAGCTATTATTAGTCTTAGCATGCATAGCAATAAGGTTGCTCCTGGAGAGGAACTACATGGGCGGGTTATTCTTGAAGAGGATATCAGTTATACTCAAAAACTTGTCTTAACTCATCGGGAGAGGGAGTTTACACTTACTTTTTCAGCTATGAGTTACGATGCTCCTGAACGAAATAATTATGCATACCGTCTGTTAAATTATGACGATCAATGGAGCTATTCCAGTACTAATAGATCAGTTACTTATAATCAATTGCGTGCGGGTAGATATGTTTTTGAGGTAAAGGCTTCCAACAATCATAGTGTTTGGAATGAAGAACCAGTACGTTTGCAAATAAAAGTGATTCCTGCACCTTGGAAATCTTGGTGGGCTATCATGACTTATATTTTAATTGCTTTAGGATTGGTTGCTCTTATTCGTTGGGTTGCAGTACGTCAAAGTCGTATGGCTCACACCCTCGAGTTGGAAAGAGTGAGGGGTGATCAGGCACATGAAATAAATGAAATGAAATTACAATTTTTCACTAATATATCGCATGAGTTCAGAACACCTTTGACTCTTATTTTAGCTCCGGTTCAGGAATTACTGTCCGCCGAAAATATTTCTGCTAAAGGAAAGAAGAAGCTAAGGATGATTGAACAGAATTCAAAACGCTTACTTAGTCTGGTTGGCCAATTGCTTGATTTTAGGAAAACAGAGACAGGTAAGATGAAGATAAGTGTATCTAAATTGGATTTGATCAGATATATGAAACAGGAAGTTAATGCATTTAGGGGGTTGGCTGAGAGCAATCAGATTAAACTTTCTTTTCATTCAGATGCCAGTCAAATGATGTTGTGGTTTGATCCTGAAAAAATGGGCATTGTGATGAATAATTTGTTGTCCAATGCCTTTAAATATGTTCCTGAAGATGGTGAAATTTCAGTCGTGTTAATTAAGCAGGAAAAGAGCGCGAGAATTGAAGTTAGGGATAACGGTAAAGGGATTCCCCAAACAGAACTCAAGCGCATATTCGATAGGTTTTATCAGGTTGACAGTACTTTAAATCGATCAACAGGAGGATCTGGTATTGGTCT
>JADGFH010001159.1 GCA_016743925.1 Labilibaculum sp. | reverse complement strand
ATTTTAGATATAGGATCAACAAACATAATAGCAGGTGCTTTGCCTATTATTTTTGCTATTTCGCTTGGTGATGTTGATGATATTTCTTTGTCAAATAGAATTACATTGTAACTATTTTCTTTTAGTTTTGTTTTTAAAGCATTAACAGAGTTTACACTATCTATTGAATTACATAATTTTTTTAAAATACTAGAGAATATTTTTGTCTCTATTGTGCTTTTTTTGAAAACGAGAATATCTTTTTTAACAATTTCTATTTGTGCCAATTCATTTTGAATCATTTCTATATCTAAACTTTTTTTTGTCTCTTTTTTATCTTCATGTCTCTCATAATCTTTAATTGGGTTTTGTATTGTTGGTATATTTTTCTCTTCTTCTACTATTTTATGTTGTAAAAACATATTAAGAACACTTAGTATACTATCTTTTTTAATAGGTTTTGTTACATATTCATCTAACCCTTCTTTCATAAATCTTTCTCTATCACCTTTAAGTGCATTTGCAGTTACGGCTATTATCGGGGTATGAGGAAGATTATTCGCTTTTTCGTATTCAAGTATTTTGCGAGTTGATTCAATACCATCCATAACTGGCATTGCTATATCCATAAATATTGCATCATAATTATTTTTTATTTTTTCTTCTAATGCAATTTTACCATTGTGAGCTATGGTTATTGTTAAACCTAACCCTTCTAATGTTCTTTTGATTAGTTTTTGATTAATTTCATTATCTTCAGCAACCAATACATTAGCATTAAATTTTCTACCAAATGAAGGTTTTGTAAATTTTTGTGTAGGAAATATTTCAGCTTTTTGAGGAGCTTCTTCCTTTTTTGGTAATAATTCTCTATTTTGTTCTAATGCTTTTGTTAATTTAGTTACGTTAATCGGTTCATAGATAGGAGTTATATACTTTGTATTGAATTCATCAAATCTACTTTGGTATGAAGCTTTTAGAACTAAAATCATAGGTAATCTAATTTTTTTGTACTCTTCTAATTCTTCGTTATTGAGTAAGTCAAAGTCAGCAATGATTAAGTTTACACCTGATTTATATATAAGATTTTTTAAATCAGAAAATTTTTCATAATATTTAACATTTGAGCCAAAATACTTAAAATAATCAAACATAAATTCAGCATGAGCTTTAACATTTTTTTCACTTGTTAATAAAGCACAATTAAACTCACTAAACTTATTTTGGAATTCAATATCACCTGATGGAGATTCATTAAACTCAACTATAAAGTAGAATTTACTACCTTTGCCTTCAATACTATCAACTTTAAGTTCACCACCCATTAGACTTATATATTTTGATGATATTGTAAGCCCTAGACCTGTTCCACCATATTTTCTTGTAATAGTAGAATCTGCTTGGTTAAATGCATCAAATATATTGTGTTTCTTGTCTTCACTAATACCTATACCTGAATCTTGTACACTAAAAAGGATTCTTGCTTTTCCTTCTGGAGCATTTTCTATTCTTCTTATTTCAGCTGTTATATCACCATTGATAGGCGTAAATTTAACTGCATTACTCATAAGGTTAATCATAACT
>JADGFH010001158.1 GCA_016743925.1 Labilibaculum sp. | reverse complement strand
ATTGTATATTTACCTTCCAAATTACTTAAATCCTATAAACACATTATCATGGATAACATTAAAACATATATTGAAGAGAATAAAGAAAGATTCTTAGAAGAATTATTCGGATTGATTCGAATTCCATCAATTAGCTCTATTGAAGCTAACAAGCCAGAAATGTATAAAGCTGCTGAATACTGGAAGCAGTTAATGTTAGATGCTGGTGCTGATAAAGCAGTAGTTCTAGAAACTGAAGGTAATCCAGTAACTTATGGTGAAAAGATTATCGATCCAGCTTTACCAACTGTTTTAATTTATGGTCACATGGATGTTATGCCAGTTGATCCTATCGAGCTGTGGGATACTGATCCTTTTGAGCCAGTTATTAAAGATGGAAAAATTTGGGCACGTGGTGCTGACGATGATAAAGGGCAAGCTTTTATGCATGCTAAGGCTTTCGAATACATGGTTAAGAACGATTGCTTGACTTGTAATGTAAAGTTCATGATTGAAGGTGAAGAAGAAGTAGGGTCTCCTAATCTTCCTAAGTTTTGCGAAGAGCATAAAGAAATGTTGAAATCTGATATCATCTTAGTTTCTGATACAGGTATGATTGCTCCAGACATCCCATCAATTACAACAGGTCTTCGTGGTCTAATGTATTGGGAAGTTGAAGTTACGGGTCCTAACCGCGATCTTCACTCAGGATTGTTTGGTGGTGCTGTTGCAAATCCAATCAACGTATTAGCTAAAATGATTACTCAAATGGTTGATGAGAATGGTCATATTACTATTCCTGGATTCTACGACGATGTAATTGAGGTATCAAAAGAAGAGCGTGCTATGATGGCTGAAGCTCCTTTCGATGTTGAAGAATATAAGAAAGCAATTGATGTAAAAGAATTAGCTGGTGAAAAAGGTTACTCGCCTTCTGAACACACAGGAATTCGTCCATCATTCGATATTTGTGGTATTTGGGGTGGTTACATTGGCGAAGGTGCTAAAACTGTTTTGCCATCTAAAGCGAATGCTAAGATTTCTACTCGCTTGGTTCCAAACCAAGATTGGGAAAAAATCTCTGTTCTTTTCAAAGAGCATTTTGAAGCTATCGCTCCAGACTGTGTTAAAGTTGTGGTTACACCTCTTCATGGTGGTCAAGGTTATGTTTGTCCTATCGATATTCCTGCGTACCAAGCAGCTGACAAAGCTTATACTGAAGTTTACGGTAAGCGCCCAGTTCCTGTTCGTTCAGGAGGATCGATTCCAATTATCTCTACTTTCGAAGAGATTTTGGGTACGAAATCAGTATTAATGGGATTCGGTCTTGAGGCTGATGCAATTCACTCTCCAAACGAGAATTTCCCATTGGAGCAATTCTTCAATGGAATTAACACAATTCCATTGTTCTACAAGCACTATGCTGAAATGATGAAATAAGAAGTTGTAATTAAAATAATTTTTGGAAGGGTATTCTTAACTAGAATACCCTTTTTTTATGTGTCATTATATTTTGGTATGATAAATTATTAGTTTAATAAAGCTTTGTTTCAATTCCTCATATTTATGTATTATTGTTACTGTT
>JADGFH010000449.1 GCA_016743925.1 Labilibaculum sp. | reverse complement strand
AAATATTAGTAAAACTGCATTTTTTTAATATTCAAAAATTATGTCAAACCCTTGCTATAAGAGGGCTTCAGATGTGTCGGTCAGGCACTATTTAAATAAAACCAAGTTCCTTAAACGGACTTTTATATCTATGTTAAAAATCAAAACCCATGTTCCATTAATAGCTGTTCATAGGTGCCATGAACTTTGTCTGCGGTAAAGTTTTGAGTATATTGTTTTATGCTGGCTGCCTTCATGGCTGAAACCAATTTATCATTTTCAATCAATTCACTTATTTTAGCTTCACATTTTGTCCCTGTAGAAAAATAAAGAGACCCTTCGCCTGCAACCCATCGGTTAAATTTATTATCATGGGCAAGAACAGGAGATCCTGCGCCAAGTGCTTCAACTAAAGAAGGATTGGTCCCCCCGACCGTGTGTCCGTGGATATAGAATCGTGCGAAAAATCTCAAGGCCTGAACCTGGGGCTGATGATAAATTGCCCCGACAAACAATATTTCATTTCCTGCTGCATCTAAAACTTCTTTTTGATAATCATTTGAATCAGGATTGTAATCCCCAAGAATAACCAAGGGCATTCCTCTTTTTTGACGTGAATAGGCTTGAACGATTTCAAGGATTGAATTTTCCGGTTCCGGCCTGGCTATAAGTATGGCATACTTTCCAGGTTTCAGGGCAAATTGATCAAGTTGTGTGATATCAGCAGATCCTAACAAATCAGCACTATAGGGGATAACCGTTATTTTATCGAGGAATATAAATTGAGCTAAATGATTTTTAATCTCCGGATGATCTGCTATCAGATGATTTCCAAGCCAGGCCCCCATTTTTTCATTCAGATATAACCAGGCTCTCTCAAAAAATGTCCATTTCCCTCGGTGCCACTCGATTCCATCCATATTAATAATATTTTTCAAACCTTTTAAACGGTATAAAAAACAGAAGATAGCCGTATTATACCCAAGCGTTAGAACAGGTATCTTTCTTTTTGATGCGTGTAATGTTGAAAGCCAGTCAAAGACAATGGTTCCTTTGGCTCCGTCCTGAGTTATAGGAATATGTATGCGGTGAATACCCTTCCAGTCATCGTCATACCTCGGACCGTTGCCTTCTTCCTGGCAGTATACAGTAACTTCCCATCCCTTATTTTTCAGGTATAGGGAAAAATGTTCTGCAAAGGTTTCAAACCCGCCGTGTTGTGCCGGAATACCACGAGTGCCTAATATTTGGAGTTTCATTTTCGATTACTAACCGTTTGATAAAGTTTCAATGTTTGCTGGCCAATTAACTTCCAATTATGCTGCTGGGTAACAGTTTCCTGGCCAGCTTGAGACATTAGTTTCAATTGATCTTGATCCGACAAAGCATTAATTAATTGTTCACTCAGGCTATTGGGGTTATCTACGCGGAAGACAAAACCATTTTGCCTATTTTGAATAATTTCAGTCATTCCTTCCAAATCAGAAACTATAACCGGGAGCCCAAAACTCATGGCCATCAATAAAACCCCACTCTGGTAAATTCTTCGATAAGGCAATACTACCAGATCAGCAGAACGATAAAAAATAGCCACATCCTCGTCTGGGATGTATCCGATATGCAAATCAATATTATTCTGAAGTCCCTTTTCCTTTATCAAATATGTATATTTGGAAAAATCATCTTTCCAGACCTTACCTGCAATCAGTAACTTTAGATTTGGGAATTTAGCAACTACTGGTGGTAAGGCCTGTAACAACAAATCAAGACCTTTCACCTCCTTGATCTGCCCGAAGAATAGGAGCACTGGTTCCTTAGATGCCAAATTAAGTATTTTTCTCGCTACTGCAGGAGATGGACTTTTAGGAATGGCATTCAAATAGTTACCATGGGGAATGATCTCGATATTTGCCACCGGCAAATTTGCCTTTTTAATTAATTCCCTTCTGCTCACGCTGTTATGCGCGATTACCTTATCCACCCTTGCAAGTATTCGACCGGCAGCGTGATCAGAATATTCCCCAGCAAAACTTTCAACGTCATGGGCTGTTACCACTATTCTTAAACCAAATAGCTGAGCGAACAAAACACACAATGTTTCCATCTTGGTGTAATGAAAAAAATGATAATGAATTAACTCGATTTGCTGCCTTCTGGCATCCAATAAGGTTCTTAACAAACAGAGAGTAAACCTTAAAGCCCTCAATAATTTATAATTATTACCCCATATTTTTTTGAAGGTCTGTTTAACCTCAAAAGGTAATCCACGGGGTATAATCGTCTTGTCGCAAGTATAAACAATAACCGAGGTGCCAGCGGAAACTAATCCTTCCGCCAAACTGAAATCATAATAGTTCATACCACCATGCCCACCTACCGGTTCAATAATAGCAATTTTCATGAAAGCGATTACTCCCCATACCAATGAGAAAGATCCCTATCAATAAGTCCGGCAGTCTGCAAAATATCATCTTTAAAAAGATTATTCAGATATTTTCGGGTTCCTATAGAGAGCTTAGGTTTTTGCCCTTTAATCAACAGAGTATTTTTTACAGTACCAACCAAATTTTTAGGAATTATTTTCCGAGCCAAACGCCTGAGAAATCTTGCAGAATAGAGATAACTGACGAAAATATTTCTCGGTTTCTGATAAACATTATATTGTTTTTTAAGATCAGGCATGAGGTTGCTGCTAATCTTTAAAAAATCAAATACCGATAAAATCACCTCCGAAATATCTTTTTTTAGATCTTCATTGGTGAATATCTTCACTTGTCCTTCGCCAAATAAATCTATATATCTTTTAACCTGTTTAAAATAAAAGCCAAGTTCAACAAACTGTTGATAATATAAATCAAGTAACGGATGTTGCACCCGTTTGTAGATAATATCTTCAAAGGAAATATTCAAATAGCCCAATCGTTTATCCATAAGGTAATGAGAAAAGGCACGGTCAACTGGATTTCTTAAAACAATAATAATTTTAGCATTCGGTGCAATAATTTTTATTCTGGCAGGCACCTTTTCATAAAAAAGATAAGAAACACTCGCCTCGCCAATTGCTTTTTCTGAAGTCACATCTTCGAAAAACTTTTCATACTCTTCTTTATTTCCGATACCCTTTTCAACATAATACAAATTCTGCTGAACGATATCCTGGTATGAAAAATAATTCGGTTCCTTTTTGGAACACATAAAAACTTCGGGGTGTTCATCCAGATAGTGAAAGAGGGAAGTTGTTCCAGATTTTGGGGTGCCAACAATGAAAAAATTAGGTTGCATATAACTTTAAAACCTCACACTTTAAAAAAATTTTGAAACCGAAAAAGCATCAAATAGTCCTTTTGAAATAGCTTTGATTGCATCAATTCGTCCGTTGATTAAATATTGAAAGCTTTTAACCATAAGAAAGAATGGATAAAAGATCCAAAATTTTATAGCGTCAGATTTAGATGCATGCAGACTAATAGTTAATATACGATTTTTAGTTAAATGATATACAAAAAAAGACAAATTCGGGTTTTGGGGGTGTTCTATTGAAATAAAACTTTCTGAATTACGCTGACTTCCCTGCCCTTTATGAAAAACAATAGCTCCATGCCTATATGCAATATGGTAATTGTTTTTTATAATGCGCATACATAACTCTATATCTTCAACATACATGAAAAAACGTTCATCAAAACCACCAAATTTTTCTAAAATTGACCGTTTGACTAATATTGCACAGCCACTTGCAAAGGTAACGTACCTGGAATGGTTGGCTTTTTCACAATTCGAAGGGCCCATGTATCCTGGGATAGTGGCACTGCATTTTTTCCAATTTATTTCTCCACCACCATACCAAAGGAGAGCAGGATCATCCATCATTACAATTTTGGGCGTTGCAATAGCAATATTTTCATTAGCGGATAAGGCTTCCTCTAAAATAGAAATAGTGTTTCTATTAATCGTGGTATCGTTATTAAGGATAAAAATAAATTCGCAGTTGGTGTTTTTTAAAGTCCAATCGATTCCAATATTATTGGCCCGGCCAAAGCCAAGATTTTTATCATTTTTAATTAAAATCATTTCCGGGTATCGAGCTTTAATTTCATCAACACCGGGAAGCGTTGAATTGTTATCGACAACGACAACCATTTCCCCATAACCTGCTAATTCAATTGATTCAAGGCATTTCAATGTGTCGTCATGGTTATTGTAATTGATGAGTATTATAAATGTTTTTCCAATCACTATATAGTTTTCCTTTAAAAGAAGAGTGTTATAATCAAACTATAATATTCCAAATCCTGTGAAATTTGGGCTATCAAAAGATTCTGATTTGAAGCTTTCTTTTCATAGCAAGAGAAGACCTTTGAATTAGCTCCATTTTTCTATAATTGATATGAAACAACTTCCCAAATAGCCATTTATTAATATTCTATATGTTCGTTTGGTTTGAGCATCATAATATTTATGTATATCTTCTCCAACTATCTGAATATGGCATCCTGTGTATCCTCGTCAAAAATAAAACGCAATATCCAGTGAAGGTCATATTATTTTGCAAAGCGAAGGCTTTTTGATCTATTTTTACAAATTCTTAATGAAGCGAAACGTGAAATATCAAATCCTTTAAATTCAGGTTTTTGCAACATTGAGAAATAGGTGTCCTATTTTTTAAAGCTTATAATAGAAATAAAAGGGTGGGGGTATCATGCCTAAATGGGGGTGCCTTCATCTTTGAATACAATTGATTTCGACCTAATGATGTATAAACAGATGCTTAAAAAAAAAGCATGAAATATAACAGAATAACCATAAAGTATGGCCCAAAAAAAAGCCCCAGATAACCAAAGAGAGGCCATTGAGAAAAATAAAGAGAAAATTGGAAGATTAATATTAAATGACTGATATAATTTTTTCAAAATGCTAAACTCAAAAATAATAAAGGTTGTAACCCCACCAATCCCAGTCATTGCAAAAAGGTCTAAATACTGGTTGTCTGCTCTTTTGTTACTTAAGGGATCAACCCAATATGGTAAACCAAGATACATGTTTTCTAAACCAACCCCCCAAATTAGGTTTTCCCGTGCGATTTTGACAGCACGGTCCCATTTAAAAAAACGCGAATACAATGAAGAATCAATTTTTTCTAGGGTTAGATTTTTTAATAACGACATAAATCTTTCTACTGATTGAAGTATTTCTTTTGCATTAAGGTAGTCATTAATATCTAAAATTTGTAAAAATATTATTACTACTATACTAATAATAGTAATATAAACAGGCCATATTAGGCTATAGTTATATCGGTCCCTATTTAAATATATGTAAAAAATAGAGAAAACTACACATAAAATTA
>JADGFH010001157.1 GCA_016743925.1 Labilibaculum sp. | reverse complement strand
GGAGACAGAAGATCATTTAAAATTACCTGTAGGATTTTTAAGTGAAGGTAATCATTTTGCATTACAAATTTCCGGCGACAGTATGAAAGATCTTGGGATCAAAACAGGGGATATAGCGATCCTCAGGCACCAGAATATGGTTGAGAATGGTGAAGTTGCAGCCGTGATTATAGAAGACGAAGCAACATTAAAAAGATTCTTTAAATATCCGGATCGCATAGTTTTAAAAAGTGAAAATTCTGAATTCTCTGATATGTCAGTCTCAATAGATGAGTATTTAAGTGTCAGAATTATAGGTAAACTGGTTGGCCTAATAACAAGAAAGATTGCTGCATGAGTCGATTAAAAACAGCTGAAATTTTCGGATTGAAATCAATACCTGAAAAGGAATATTTCAGTTCCATAAGAGATGTCGATAAATATGCAGAATTCGGTCAAGCCCATTATATGCGTCGAGCTTTTCAATCAATGGAACTTGATGGCATTTTTTGCATTGATAAAAAACCATCCGTATATTTGAAAAATTTTGAATCTAATCTAACGCGATCACAAGTAAACGATCTGCATAAAAAATTTTGGAACCAGTCGACAGCTAAAATCCTACTTCTTCAAGACCCTCAAATGCTTTATGTTTTTTCAGGGATGATCAAGCCTGAGAATGAGATTGAAGAAACTATAGAAAGACACGAAGCGCTTGTAGAGCAATTAGTCAGGGTTGCCGACACCCTCGAGTATTACCAGCTGTTTGAAAGAATTTCTTCTGGAGAATATTTTCGATCCAAACCCGAAAAATTTAACCCTGAAGGAACTGTTGACCATTACTTGATTCATCAATTAACGGATCTGTGTGACCTATTAGCTCATGAAGATACGGTTGAATACAGAAGAGGAATCAATTCTTTTGTTGGACGTCTCATTTTTACCTGTTACCTCATTGATAGGGGAATCATTTCTCTACAAGACTATAATTTCCCTTCTGAGCAACAAATAACATCTGTGCAGGGATTGTTTGAATTAAAATCAGCAACCGAAATTAGAGAATGTTTGAGTATTCTTTTTTCGTCCTTAAAAGATGATTTTAATGGGAGTATGTTTGAAGAAAATTT
Organism: Labilibaculum sp.; assembly: GCA_016743925.1. Lineage (GTDB taxonomy): Bacteria > Bacteroidota > Bacteroidia > Bacteroidales > Marinifilaceae > Labilibaculum. The sequence goes on along the minus strand of JADGFH010001157.1, from coordinate 460 downwards.
TGAACCGGAACTCTCAAAACTCACTCAAAATGATTTCACCCTATTGCAACGTTTTCTTCAGGGTCAAGAAATAACTTCAAAACAAATGGTATTCGGTTTTTGGGCATATGATTTTTCTGTCATACCTGTAGAAACGATCAGTGCAATTTATGAAGCACTTCTCAATATTGAAAATCCAGATGAAAAACGGTCAAAAGGTGCATTCTATACGCCTCGCCATTTGGCTGAAATGGTCGTTGATGAAGCAGTATCTGATTTTTCCACACTCGAAAACAAAACCTTTTTAGATCCATCATGCGGTTCAGGAATTTTTCTTGTGACCTTGTTTAACCGAATGGCAGATGAATGCCATAAGTTAGACAAAACATCTGATGAGCAATCTAAAATTAGGGTGCTCAAAAAAATATTAAAGGAAAACTTATTTGGAATTGATGTTAATCCGACCGCATGCCGTATTACC
>JADGFH010001156.1 GCA_016743925.1 Labilibaculum sp. | reverse complement strand
TTCTGGTTTCCAACCCAATACCGTATTCGATTTTGTTGGGTCTCCAATTAATAGATCAACCTCAGTTGGACGGAAATATTGAGGATCAACGCCTACAATAACTGTTTGACTTTTGACCTTTTCGACAATTTGACTTAAGTATTGCTCTCCGACTCTTTCAGTAAACAAGGCTTCATCAACAGCAACCAAATGTCCTTTTTCTTCAACACCTTCGCCACGGAATTCAACAGTTAAACCAGCCTCTTTAGCTGCCAAAAGAACAAAATCACGAATAGATGTCGTAATTCCTGTTGCAATCACATAATCAGATGGTTCATCTTGTTGAAGAATAGCATGCATGGCACGAACATAATCTTTAGCATGTCCCCAATCTCTTTTAGAACTCATGTTACCTAAAAATATTTCTTCCTGCATACCCAAGGCGATACGACTCATTGCACGAGTGATCTTACGGGTTACAAAAGTTTCCCCACGAATAGGCGACTCATGATTAAATAGAATACCATTGGACGCATGCATCTTATAGGCTTCTCTATAGTTTACTGTCATCCAATAAGCATACATCTTAGCTACCGCATAAGGAGAACGTGGATAGAATGGTGTGGTTTCCTTTTGTGGTACTTCTTGTACCATACCATATAACTCAGAAGTAGAAGCTTGATAAATACGTGTTTTTTCAGTTAAACCTAAAAAACGCACCGCTTCCAATATGCGAAGAGTTCCCAATCCGTCAGCATTACCAACATACTCAGGTGTCTCAAAACTTACAGCTACATGTGACATAGCCGCCAAATTGTAAATTTCATCGGGTTGAACTTCCTTAATGATACGAGTAATGTTCATGCTATCTGTCATATCTCCATAGTGCAGAATAAAATTTCTATTCTCAATATGAGGATCCTGATACAAATGATCAATACGACCCGTATTAAATAAAGATGATCGACGTTTTATACCATGTACAATATAGCCTAATTTCAATAGATATTCTGAAAGATAAGCTCCGTCTTGGCCGGTAACTCCGGTAATTAATGCTACTTTTTTTGACATTGTTTATTTTTTTATAATTCTGGACGAACAGGAAGATCCTGAAAAGTCTTAAATACGAGATCGCTTTTAGGTGAAACAATAACCCAAGCGGTCAAAAATATAATCATCATATCTGTATAAAAAGATTGATGTTTTTGATACCATAATTCCAATTCTCCTTTGTAAGGGGATATATGCAATTTATAGTACTGATCTAAAGGCATCTTTGTTTCAGATAACAATTGTTCTTCATCCCTAAAAACAATAGAACCAATTCCTGTTAAGCCTGGTTTGACATTATAAATCACGTCCTTGACATGTTGAGGATAAGGTTCAAAAGTCTTATCTACTAAAGGACGAGGGCCTACAATACTCATATTACCAAAAAGGATATTGAATAACTGAGGTAATTCATTGATTTTAGTTTGTCGCAAAAATCCTCCCATAGGTAAAATACGAGGATCTCTCTTTGTTGTGTGCATCCCTGTTCCTAAATTAGGGCTTTCCTTCAACATGGTTGCAAACTTCCAAATATTG
>JADGFH010000448.1 GCA_016743925.1 Labilibaculum sp. | reverse complement strand
CCTTTAACATGCATATATTTCTCTTATTTAAATTATATGCTTGTAAAGTTGATTCTAAAAGGGAAATATGAGGATCAATATTATATCATAAGGGAGGAAAATCATATCATTCAGCAAGAGCAAGTGTAGAAAATAGCTCGTGATGGATCAATCTTCTGCAACATGTCATTTAATCTAAGATCTCTGTCTTCAACCTAATAATGCTCTTTCAGCCACGTTCTTTAAAATATATTCCTTTGGCGTATAAGCACCATCTATTCCAAATTTATTGGATTCTGTACTAGCTAGAGCAAATAGAAAGAAATGGTAATTAGAAAAAAAAGCTGAGGTACTCCTACCACAGCTTTAATCTGTCCATTTTATAATAATCAACCGAACTTTAACTTTAAAAACAAGATGAAACAAAATAAAAAAGGGAATTCAATACTGAATTCCCTTTTTTTAATTCTTCCTTACTATTACTTGTAAACTTCCGCCTTACTCGTCTATTATTACAGAATCGATGTCAGCCCACACATTCGGTTTATCCGTGGCTAATGTAATTTCCATTTTTTCGTTTAGCGTATTATAAATACCAATCAACAATTGGTATTTTCCACTTACAAGCTCATTCGTTTCAAATTCATCTTCATAAGTAAAACTTCTTTGATGAATCCACTGCGATGGATCTGCTTTTTCTGAAATCCATTGTTTTACTATTTTATTGTCACTATTTCGCAATGCTATAGCCACTTTATACTTATTTGCCCAAGCTTTACAATTATTGGGCAACACACCTACTCCCAAATTTAGCCAAGTATGATTCACCTTTAACAATCCATTTTTTATGCTGTAACTTACTTGCTTAGGATAAATTCTATAGCCACCTTTTCGTGCAAATTTCTTGGTCTCAGCACTAGCTTCTCCTGTCCATCGTAGAGCTTCAACGGGTTCGCGTAAATCTAAATAATTGGCATGTGTTTCTAAAGCCTCATTAACTACTTGATGGTAATAATCTGCCCATGAATCCCAATTATATTTCTTATCAATCTTATTCACCGATTCAATGGTACGATCTTGCCAATAACAGCACTCCGCCACCACAAAACACTTGGGAAATAGACCTTGTAAAAGTTTTTTCTGACTCTCCGGCATCCAATAGCTGGCGTAACCATCTCTTCGAACAGCGTATCCCTGCTTGTTGATGGCATGTTTTAATTCTAGGTCATGACCAATTTGGCTATCAATCGTAATTACCAAAGGTACATTTCTAAATGAATTACCGTACAAATTAACAATCCACTCGAAAGTTTTCTCTTTATTATTCCAATCTAAAAATTGAAGGTTGTGACCTTCGCCCCACCAACCAATATTATATCCATCAACATAATTTACCAATTCAGGCTTATCAAACTCTTTGGCAAAAGCATGAATAAAGGTTTCAAACTTATTCTGAAAAATTGGATCGTCAGGATATGGAGAACGCACCTCTCCTGGAACCCCTTTCTCCATATAATATTTAGCTCCAGCATCAAAAACATATTTTGGTGTTGATTCATACTGATTGTCTTGACTAGCCATATATACCCTAAAGGCTAAACGTAACCCTCTATCTTTGGCACCCTGAACCAATGCCTTAAAATTTGGATCATGATCCCAAGCATATTTTCCTTCTTCAGGTTCCATATCACTCCATCGCCATCTGATATACAAGGTTGATGCATATTTTCGTGCTAAGGTATCTTGAAGCTGCCAAAACTCTTGTGCATTGGCAACTGGTCCACTGGCATCATCGTAAATAGTCCAACCCATTCCGGGGTTACGTATAACAGATAATGTATCGGGAGTAAAATTTTTCTTCTCTTGTATCTGGCTTGTAATATCTGAATTGGATGCACAAGATGGCATTAAGATTGCGCATAAAGCAATCCATATCAGCCAATTTATTTTCTTCATCATATTATTTAATCTTTTCATAAACCTTAGGTTGTCCTAAAATCGAATATCATCTTCTTTTACTTTATCTCTTCTGAAGGAAAATTTATGTTACGATCTACCCATCTTTTGCTATATGCTTGCAATCTTTTTAAAAATAAAGGATAATCATGCGATCCCGACCATGCAACTTCAGCAATAGCTGCGATTCTAGGATAAGTTTTATATTCCACATCTTGATGAGTAGGTGCCCATTCGGTCCACATTTGCACACCAACACCCACAATATTTTCGTGATACTTTTCCTCTAATCCTTCTGGGATTGGGTTCCAGTGGTACATTCCTTCCAAGCTTGTTCCTCCCCCATAACCATAATCTAGGTAAGTGTGTCCATGAGTAGAATTAACAACGGAATAACCTTTCTGTGCAGCTTCTGTTATTAATTTCACATCGCCTCGCCAAAAATGTATGACCGATTGTTTTGACAATTCTGTTTCTGCTTTATAATCGTCTGCATTGTCAAAACCATGAATATTCTGTCCTAATATTTCATTCCAACCCATCATTCTCTTGCCTTTAGAAGCCAAATAATTAGAAATCTCATTTGTGAACTTTATTTGTGCATCTGAAGGTGTTTTCAGTCCGTGCTTTTTCATGTGTGCCTGCATTGCCTTTGATTTTTTCCAGGCTGCAAAGAGCACCTCATCTCCACCAATATGAACCACTTCTGATGGAAACAATTCACAAACTTCGTCAAGCACATCATGCAAAAATTGAATAACTTTAGGATCCGTAATATTATAACTATCCTCAAGTTTGCCAAATTTTACTGGAACCTTAGTCATTTTACCAATAAGTCCCAACCAAGGGTAAGCGGCTATGGCAGCACTAGAATGACCTGGCATTTCAATCTCAGGGATAATTTTAATATTTCGATCATCGGCATACGCAATAATCTCTTTAACATCTTCCTGTGTGTAAAAGCCACCGTGAGGTTTTCCATCAAAAACATTACTATTCCATTTTTTGCCTTGATGATTAATTTGTGTGCTATCACGAAATGCACCTATCTCTGTTAATTTCGGATATTTTTTAATTTCGATACGCCAGCCTGCATCATCTGTTAAATGCCAATGAAATTTATTAATTTTTAGAGCCGCTAGTTCATCTAACAATCCAAGCACAAAATCTTTTCCCATAAAATAACGTCCTTCATCTAACATATATGAACGCCATTTAAAATTGGGATAATCTGTAATTTTCACCACAGGAAGCAAACACTCCCCCTTCTTTATTTTTATCAATTGCTTTAAAGATTGAATTCCGTAGAAACATCCTCGATTTGAGCTTGCAATAATCTTTATACCCTTTTTATTTATATCCAAAGTATAAGCTTCTGATCCATGAGGGTGTTGCTCGTCAAATTCTAAATTAATAGGATAATGTTTTTCATCTTTATTTAAGGACAATGATTTATTCAGGTCAGCAATGGTAGGATCAAACATATTTGCCAACTTATTAAATCGCTCATCCGCTTTTACTAGTAAGAACTGACTAAGCTTAATACTATCACCAAAATGAATCTGCTCTTGCGGATATGGCAGCAAGTTGCTTGAGACAGGTTTTTGATGACATCCGCATGTACATGCTACAATAAATATAAATAAAATTAAACGCATAAATATGTTATTAGTTAAATACAACAATCACCAAAGCTATCGCTCTGGTGATTGATTAATTATTAATAGTTTTTTATTTTTTTAGTAGTTTAAATACGCTAATTAATTGTACCCCTCATTTTGCTTAATTTTAGGATTTTCAATTATTGCCTTACTTGGAATTGGGAAAAGCACATGAAAATCTTTAGCATTTTGACCAGGATTACGATTAGCCATTTTTGCTGGGTCATTTGCGAACGATACAAATTTATTATGACGAATAAGATCTTCCCTACGATTACCTTCAAAACAAAGCTCCCATCCACGCTCCGCTAAAAGATAATCTCTTAGTGATTCTTTTCCTGAAAAATCACTTAAGCCTACTTGCTTTTCAGGACTAAAAGCCCTTTCACGAACCTTATTAATTAAATCAATGGCCTGCTGATTTGGTCCATCTAACTCATTAATGGCTTCTGCTAAAGAAAGTAATACTTCGGCATATCGATAGATAACATAGTCTGTACCTTGATCTTGTCCTGTTCCTTCCGGATCCTCACCATATTTAACCGGTATTGCACCAAGCGGACTGGTTTCACGGGCATCTATTTCTTTTCCGTTTGCACCAAGATAAAATCGCTGAAGTGTTTCTCGGCGCTTATCGTTTCCATCAAAAGTATCATAGAATTCCCAAGGAACCTTATAGCCATTCCATCCTGTTGAAGGAAGGCCTGTTGGCGAAGTCCAGTCTGCAGGCAATACGTGAGCTCTAAAATTATTGGCAACTCCTTCTATTGTTGCATGACAAGGGATCGCAAAAATGATTTCAGCATTCTGCTCATTGTTTATTGACCAAATATCTTTATAAACTGTTTCCAGTTCATAAACCCCAAGATCTATAATGGTTTGTGCTGTAGTCTTTGCTTTCGTCCAATCTTTTTCGTGCATATACAGTTTCAATAAGCCCATCAAAGCGGCTCCCTTGGTCATTCTTCCAAAATCGCCCGATGAATATGTTTTCGGAAGTGCTGTAACTGCATCTGTTAAATCATTTTCAATAGCTTCAATCATCCATTGTGCTGAAGGACGTCCTTCAGGTTCATAACTTGTTGGATTTAGTGCATCCTCGGCATTCAAAATAACGGTTACAGGACCATACATATTATACAAGTCGTACATCCAATATCCACGAGCAGCTTTAATCTCTGCAACGTAACGATCACGTAAGGAAGCATCTAATTGATCTACCGACTCTAATTGAGCAATAACAGCTGTTGCTTTAGTAATTGCTGGTACAAAGGCGTGAAACATATCAGAATAGGGAAATTGATCAGGTTGCCAGAAAAAGGGAAAAGCAGCTCCCCAATAACCACCCCAGTAACACGAAAATTCATCGGTACAAAATAAACCGTTCACCAATCGCGAATTGTTTGCTGCATTGTATCGATTCCACACTCCACCTCTAAATTCAAGGTATACACTATTTACTAATGCTTTTGCATCGCTAGCTGTTTGTGGAAAATTGTCGCTTGAAAGTTTATCGTATACCACCGGATTAAGGTCGCCCTCGCATGCGAACATTGTAAGCAGAAGAAAAACTCCTGTTATTTTCTTTATTTTATCTATAATTTTTTTCATACCGTTCCCCAATTAAAATTTAACGTTAACACCAAATGAATACGATTTCTGATTTGGGTAGGTACCCAAACTATCCGTTTCTGGGTCAACACCTGAATAATCTGTAATCGTGAGTAAATTTTGTGCATCAACATACACC
>JADGFH010001155.1 GCA_016743925.1 Labilibaculum sp. | reverse complement strand
GGAAATAGTTTACTAATCGATTTTCATTTAAGTAAAATACATCTTGATACAAATTCCAAATTTCTTCCTCTCCTAAGGCGCGGTTCCAAATTACGATATCATCTATTCTACCTTCGAAATAATTATTTTGATTAATCGATTTGCCAATGTATAGGTTACCATTGCTAATAAATGCAGGATGATTAAGCGAAGATCCATCCGCTACGCCATTTACGAACATAGCTTGTTCTTGGTTAAATTTGCTGTACCTCCATACTATATGATACCACCTATTGGCATCTAATTCGGTATTTCCCCAAAGATCATTAGAGTAAAATCCAAAGTAAGGTTTGCTTTTTCTGGTTTGTAAATGTAATCCACCTCTATAATAATTTTCTTCGGTTCCGAGTACGGTAAAATCCCGTTTACCATCATCGTTTTTTCGACTAATTTTTATCCATGCACTAACAGTGAAATCATTATCTGAAATACCTAGTTTGTTAGCATTTGGTAGTTTGATAAATGAAGTGCCATTAAATTCTCCTACTTCATTGCGTTTTGAATCAAATACAATTTTAACATTTGAATTTTTCACCCTTATTTTATCAGGGCCTTCATCTTGAATTTTATTGGTGAAAGGGAAGTAGGCTACCATTTTCTCCTGAATATCGATGGGAACAGCAATAAAATTTTGAATCGAATTTTCAGAAATATTTTTGATTTGAATTTTTTCTGGTATAAATCTAAAACCAGGTAATTTAGGACTTAATAGTATGTCTTCGCTATAGGTTGCTGGGAAGCAAAATTGTCCATATGTAATTGAATGACTATCTCCTTCCCAATACACTTTATTCAAAGGTTTTCGATTGTACGAAACTGTTCCATTAATGGTGAGTTGTGAACTGAGATGGTGCTTTACACTAAAAGCATATTCTTCAAAATGACTAAATACTAAGAAGTTAGGTTTTTTGCCTGTGTTTTTCCATAAATTTCTGTTGTGCTCGATAAAATATGGATTCAGATTAAAATCTGTATTTTGAATAGGAATGTGTAAACCTTCAGTGTTTTTTGGAAATTGAAAACTGGTAAAAAATAGCAGTTCATTTTTAAGTTCACCTCTACAAAATATACCGTTAATTTTGGGATTAATATCCAGTATGTTAAAAGGATTTGCTGCATGTTTCCATAAATATTTAATGAGTGGTGTCTCTATGGAATTTTTTTTGAATCCAAAACAGATTAGTTGTTTCTTTTTAGAAATAAGACTTTCGATTGTTGGCCATTCGTTTGGGGGGGTACCTTGCCATATTTTTTGATAACAACTTTGTTTGTTAAAGAAATCAACCAACTTTTCAGTAGAAAAATCATATTTAAAAAATAGACTAATTACTGCAGTTTTTTCTTTATCACAATAGTTATTGATTTTTTCTAAAATGAGAGTGAAATCTACTTCTTGATTGTTTGGTGTAATGATATTAATACCACTGGAATCTTGTTTTAAATGAAGTTGGAATATAAATCCCCTAACCTTTTTATTCAGTAATTCAGTAATTGTTTTTGTTTCAGTAGTGAGAGAATTACTGAATGT
>JADGFH010000447.1 GCA_016743925.1 Labilibaculum sp. | reverse complement strand
AGAAGCTTTTGATTCAGAGAAGAACATGTATGATAAGTTACCTGCAAGGCGAAAAAAGAAAAACTAGACTAAGATTGAAAGACATAAGTATAAATATTGAAAAGAAACTGAGAGCTCGAAAAGATTTTGTTTTGCCAACGCTCTTCTGCCCTTTGGGACAGTTAGGATAGCCAACGCACATTGCACACATTTGTAAATCGCACGAGCCAACACGCAGCCCCAAATTTGCAAAAGAGTGCATTTTTAATCCCGCTTTTCTAAAAAACTAAAAAGCACCTCACTTCCAACAAGCAGAATGAGGTGTTTTTTATGTAGAATAAGCAGTCCAAACCCCATGTTGGTTTTATTATTGATGTTTATTTATAAGAAGAATATCTAAATATATCATCTTTTTTTTTACATATTATCGTAATATTGTATTTAAATAATGTTAACCTTTAACACCAATTAACCAAAATGGCAAGTATTTGTTTTAATGTACAAAAACCCAAAAGTTGGATAAGAGATATAGCAAATCAACTGGGAGGAGAGGTTAAAAACGAGACAGTTTACTTAACATCTCAGGTAGGAAAAGGTTTTATAAAGAATTTATATCTATCAAACGACCTTTCGGTATCTTATATACATGCCTATTTTTATCAGAACTTTAAAGTTTGCAGAAAAGCAGCCCATAATATTCCTTTGTCGCCAATACATTTTTATTTGCACCATAATAAAGCAGTTCAGGAGATCGAAGGCAGAAAGGAACAAATAGGAATAGCTTCTCCTAAAGGTATTTTTTGGCCATCTTCATCAATCGAATCCAAATGGGAGTATGCTAGTAACACATGGATAGATACTTTGGTTATAAATGTAAATCACAAAAGTTTACTTAGTAGAATGAAACTTGAAGAGGATTCTTATGTGAAAGCTTTACTAAAGTCGAGTCACCCATTTTATGTGTTCGAATACATTACACCAGAAATGAATATCCTGCTAAAGGAAATAGTAAATGTTTTTAACGAGTACGATCAGTCATTATCATCGGAATTTTTATTGGAAGGAAAAATAAGTCAACTATTCGGACACTTTATTGCGCGAGTAAACAAAAGGAAACAAATAGGAAGAGCTTTAGATTTTAACGAAGAGGATATAAAACGATTATTTAAAGTAAAAGAAGAACTCTTGCGCGATTTATCTGAAACACCACAAGTAAAATTTTTAGCAGAAAAGTTTGCATTCAGCGAGAGCAAGCTACAAAAGCTATTCAAACAAGTGTTCGGAAAAAGTTTGTATCAATTTGCGCTTTACGAAAAAATGTTGTGTGCACAAACAATGCTACTATCAAGAAAACATTCTGTAACAGAGGTAGGATATAGTTTGGGATATTCCAATCTGAGTCATTTCACCAAAGCTTATAAAAATCAGTTTGGACTTAGTCCTAAATCAGTTTGTAAAAACGATTAAACATTTATTACTACACCTTTTTTACCTGTTAAACAATCCTAATTATCAATATCAGTTATTTTAAACAGATAACTGTTTGGGGGTACAACTTGCCTGTTTAGGGATATTTTTCCTTTACAGTCGGGGCTACTTTTGTATCTGTAATTGATTTGTTATACCACAAATCGAAAAGATTAACACAAAAATCATACAGATGAAGAAGTTGCTATTGATTATTTCGATCGTATGTTACACAGGATTATTGTTCTCTCAATCGCTTTTCGAATCCTCAATATCTAACAGTGTAGGAAACGAGTTTGGCTTTAAGTTAAATGGTTACGTAAGAACCGATGCCTATATGAACGAGAAAGACTACAGATCTTGCTACAGCGAGCTGTCTTTACAACTCGAAACCAATAAAGAAAATCTCGGAAGAGCTTTCTCTGATTTTCGAATACAGAAAAGCTTGCTTAAAGAAGATCCAGATAATTACGATTTGCGCGAAGCCTATGTCGATTTATACCTCGGAAAAATAGATTTACGAATAGGTCAGCAAATAATTGTTTGGGGTAGAGCCGATGGATTTAATCCAACCAATAATTTAAGTGCCAAAGATTTCGAAGTATACTCGCCCGAAGAAGACGACCAACGCATGTCTAATTTTATTTTTTCCGGAACCTACAATGCTTATCCGTGGCGAGTAAATGTAAACATTGTGCCGGTTTATAAGGCCTCTAATTTACCCTTCGATAGAACTAACACAGCTTCGGTACAATGGTTAAATGATAAATTTCCCGAACAAGCATTAGAAAACAGTGCGCTTGCTTTTAAACTATCTTACGAAGAAGCTGCCTTCGATGGATCACTATCCTTTTTCAGAGGATATCATAAAACGGCAGGCTTAGATTATAAACTCGAAGAAAACCAGCTAAGTATTTTTCAATGTGCTCATTTAAGTTATGTGCTTGGCGCTGACTTTTCAACAACATCAGGAAAAATAGGACTGCGAGGAGAGTTTGCCTTGTCGGTGGCCGAAAATAAAACAGAAAATCAGTTCTACATTCCGGAAGATCAGTTGGAGTACACCCTTGGACTAGATCGAGAGTGGGGAAACTTTAGCCTGATACTTCAATACGTAGGTAAACACGTGCTTAAAGCTCCTCGCAAAGCATCCGAATTTACCGATGCAAGAAAGGCTTTTATATACAAAAAAAACATCCTCATGTTCGATCAAACCGATGAGTGGATACATTCCGTATCAATGCGTCCTGCAGCTAGTTTGGCGCACGAAACCATCGAAATGGAAATGCTGAGCCTTTACAATATCACTACCGAAGAGTTGTATTGCAAACCAATGGTTGAATATCTGTTAACAGATAATATAAGTACATCAATTGGAGCTCAGTTGTTCTTTGGTCCGTCCGATTCGAAGTACGATTATCTGGAACACAATGCAAACGCAATGTTTCTCGAACTTAAAGTGAATTTTTAAATCATACCAATTTGGTATCACATAAATAGTAGTCTCATGAATAAATTAGCCAATCTAACAATTAGGTATCGATGGATTATCATTATTGTTTTCCTGTTGATGTCTGGCTTGTTAGCTTCTCAAATGAAAAAGGCCGAGTTAAACCCGGATATGCTAACCTATATGCCGGAAGACATGCCTTCCAGAGTTCAACAGTCTAAAATAGAAGACATATTTGGAGGAACTGAAATGATCATGATCATTGTTGAACACGATGATATCATTTCTCCATCTACCTTAAAAAGAGTAAAGCGATTATCAGATAAAATGACGCGCTTAAAAGGAGTAGACAATGTAATGTCTATATTCGAAACCAAACAGATACGAAACCAAGATGAAGCAATGGTGGTCGATCCTGCTGTTCGTATGGTACCACAATCGCCCAACGATGTAGAGCAGATAAAGCAAGAACTTCGCGAAAACGAATTGGTTTATGGTAGCGTTATATCTAAAGATTTTAAAACAACTTCTATTATCGGGCTTTTAGAGCCAGGTATCTCAGAGAAGGAGTTAATAATTGAAGTTCAGAAAATGATTTCGGAATCTTCAGGACCAGAAAAAGTGTATTTAGGAGGACCTCCATATACAAGGTCTAACATTGCCTCAAACATGATGAAGGATTTTGTGCGATTGCTCCCTTTAGGCTTATTGTTCATGTTAATTTTCTTGTATTTCTGCTTTAGGCAGTTTCGTGGAGTATGGATACCTTTTCTTGTAGTGTTAGTTTCGATATTTGTAGCAATGGGCTTGTTGCCAATGTTGGGGTGGAAGATCACCGCAATCACTATTATCCTGCCTATTTTATTAATTGCTGTTGCCAACGATTATGGAATACACATGATTACCAAATGGCAAGAAGACTTTAGAAGTGATAAAGAATTAACCAAAGCAGATTTAATTCAAAGTATGCTTTCGAGTTTAGGTACTCCAATTATTTTGGCAGGAATTACAACAATAGTGGGGTTGCTTTGTCTTTTAGGTCACATATTAATTCCGGCGGCAGAAATTGGAGTGCTTGCAGGTGTTGGAATTGCTGTAGCTCTTGTTGCAAGTCTTCTTTTAATACCGGCTTTAATAGCAGTTTTGCCTATGCCAAAGAAAAAAGCTTATGCTCAAAAAGCAAAATCGTCGAATAAATTGCATAAATTTTTAACAAGCATAGGTAATGCTGTAGCTAAGCATCCTAAGCGGATAATTAGTATAACTGTAATCACTGCATTATTTAGTATAATTGGCTTAACGCTGATTGTAGTGAATACAGACCCTATAAAGTACTTTGCAAAAGAACATCCTGTTGTTAATTCTTCAGATAAACTAAAATCCGATTTAGGAGGCTATTTCCCATTATCCATAGTTTTTAAGGGTGATATAAAAGAACCTGAGCTGATGAAGAAAATCGACAGAATAGAGAAAGAGGTTCAGAAGATGCCAACAGTAGGAGCCACAAGTTCCATAGCAAAAGTAATGCGACAAATAAGTAGAGCAATAAACGAACCTGAAGATGATTTATATGATCGAATACCCGATTCATATAATGCAGTTGCTCAATACCTGGAGTTGTATTTAATGAGTGGAGAACCCGACGACTTGGAGAAAATGATCGACTTTGAATTCGAGCATGCCATGTTGTTGTTACGATTTACCAGCACGAGTACGCCAATACTTCGCGAAGGAATTGCAGAAATAAAGAAAATTGTGGGTGATGATGCCGATGTGCAATACATTGGAGGTAACTCTGCTGTTTTTTCCGAGTTAGATTTGTGTGTTGTTAATGGGCAATTGCTCTCTTTAGGTTGTGCCATAGCTGTAGTATTTATACTTCTTATGATTGTTTTTCGATCAGTAACAGCAGCTATCATATCAACTGTTCCTCTTATTTTTTCAATTGTAATTTTATTCGGTATCATGGGATTTTCTCGTATCGATTTAAATATTGTTACGGCTCTATTATCATCTATAATGATTGGTGTTGGTATCGATTATACAATACACTATATCTGGAAATACAGAGCATTAAGACAGCAAGGAGAGTCAATGAAAGATGCTACTGTAATTACTCTTCAGACCACTGGGCGAGGAATATTGTTTAATGCTCTTTCAGTAATTATTGGATTTTCGGCTTTGATTTTCTCAAGTTTTATGCCTGTGAAATTCTTTGGAGTTTTGGTGATAATAACCATTGCTGCATGTTTGTTGTCTTCATTAGTTATCATCCCTGCCATGTGCATTCTAATAAAACCAAAGTTTTTAGAACCTATAAAGAAAATAATTCAGGAACCAGTTGAAAGAAAAATTCTTGTCGAGGAAAAGGAGTTGGATTAGTAGTGTTTAAATTAAGTATATAATTAAAAAAAGATAAAAGATATGAAACGGATACAAGTAACAGTATTGT
>JADGFH010000446.1 GCA_016743925.1 Labilibaculum sp. | reverse complement strand
CGAATTTCCTCTAATTTGAATTCTAGATCCACCAAAAGTACCTCCAGCACCCATATCAATCTCAACACCAGCAACTTTACCTTCCAAAGCATTTATAGGGTTAATTGTTGCTTCTTTTGCTATTTCATCGCCTTTAACTTCAGTTACAGAATAACCTAAAGCTTTTACCTCTCTTCTAATACCTAATGCTGTTACCACAACTTCTTCCATTTGTTCGGAATCGGCCTCCATAGTAACATTAATAACATTAGAAGCAACAGCTACTTCTTGTGAAGTCATACCAACAAAAGAGAAAATCAATACTTTCCCTTCTCCAGGAACCTTCAAAGTATAATTTCCATCCATATTGGTACTTGTACCAACACTAGTTCCTTTAATAACTACAGAAACACCAGGAAGAGAAACACCATCCTTATCGATTACTTTTCCTGTAATGGATTTCTTTTCTTGTTGAACAACAGTTTCTACAACTGGAGCAAGTTTTGTAATTACAACAAACTCATCAATTATTTCATATTTAAAAGAAGCTTGTTTGCAAATTTCATCCAGAACATTTTCCAAGTTTGCACTCGTCATGTTCAGTTCAACACTTACACAATCATCAACATTCTCCTTGTTGTACATGAAAATGGTTCCGGTTTGCTTGTTCAAATCATCAAGAATACTTTCCAATGAAGCTTCTCCTGATTTTACAATTACTTGTTGACCAAGGGATACCGATGCAGAAAGTTGCATGGTGCAAACCAACATCAAAATTAAACTTAGCTTCATAGCTAGCAGGGTTTTTCTAACAGCGGGTGATAAACACCGCCATTTCAGGTTTTTTTTCATAACTTTACAATCTAGATTAATACTGCCATCGATTTCATAACTCAATGGCTAATGTCTACTAAACAGGGAATGTGTCCGCATTTCCTGTTTTTTTTATTAATATATCGTCAAACTACCAGAACCTCTGGAAATTTGACATTTAGTAAATGGATTTTCCCACTATTATTTTATTTCCCTTTATGGCAAACTTAACATCAGCCATTTTCTCGATCATCTCCAATGTAAAATCAAGAGGTCGATTTTTTTTAGCTGCACCAGCAAATCTTAATTCTCGATATTTATTTTCGGTAAAAAAGAATTCTACATTGTACCATCTGCTTAACTGATGGCAAATCTCTTCTAAAGATTGATCCTTGAATTGAAACACTCCGTTTATCCATGATGTATACAAATCGGCGTTTACCTTGTTTACTTGAAACTGACTGCTACCTTTTTTAACAACTGCCTGATAACCGGGCACCAGTAACTCAGAACTCCCAAAACTGCTTACCTGAACACTTCCTTCTACCAGTGTTGTTGTAATGTCCTCTTCGTCACTGTATGAGGATACATTAAACTTGGTTCCTAACACTTTCACTTCCGTACCATGCGATTCAACTATAAACGGTTTCACCCTATTATGCGCTACTTCAAAATAAGCTTCTCCCGTTAGTTCCACTTTACGGATTTTCCCAACAAACTGTACTGGATATTTTAAAGTCGATTCCGAATTCAACCAAACCTTGGTGCCATCAGCCAATGTTAAAGAATATTCTCCTCCACGCGGTATGCTAATCTGATTGTAAATTAATTTGCTTTGTTCTGATTTACGCTTGTTATAAGTCAAAGAGTTGGATGCATCATTTTTAATCAAAGTACCATCAACTTCAGCAATTAGGCTATCCAGATTTTCATCCAAATTCATTGCATTACCATTATTCAATATTAAAACTGCTTTTTTAGATCCAATGGTCGAAATTTCGGCAAAATTGTAATTCCTATCGAAATTATAGTCTTTTTCAACTTGATCCATCATCAAATAACCAATCACACATATCAGTACCACAGCAGCTGCATAGGGTAACCAAAGATGTATTTTACTAGTTTTTGATTGCTTTTTAGTGTTTGATGTGGTTCCAATTATTCTGGACCAAGCCTCTTCTGTCTTTATTTGTGTAAAACTGCTTATCGCTCCACTCGCTTTAAGCAAAGCCAAATAGTTTGCAAATTCATCAGCATTCTTTTCATTTTCTGCCAACCAATTTTCTAATTGTTTTATTCCTTCATCAGAAATTGTATTCTGCTGATAGGAATTAATAAGACTAATAATATCTTCTTTTGAAAAACTCATTTCTATCTTCTTTTAACTTTATAAGTGGAAAAGTTAAAAATGGGTGACAAGATTTTTAACATTATTTATATTTTCCTTAATAAAAGAAGAAATAAGCACTAATTAAAAGAGGTAAGAATAGAAATTCTGGAAGGTTTTAAGGGCTAATAAAATTTATAAATTAGTAATAACTAATAGTAAAATTGTAGTATTACGAACACTTTCAGATTTGTAATTAGGACTTTCTGATAATGAAATCACACTTTAAACTTCCTTTAAGGCATCATTATCATAAAGACAATATTCAAATTGCCACGCAGTTGTTTTAAGGCTCTTGAATAATGAGTTTTTATTGTATTTACAGAGATATCCATTTCTTCGGCAACATCGGCATATTTCATTTTCTCAAAAATAATCGCTTCGAACACTTTCTTGCATTGCTCTGGTAATTGATCAATTTCCTGATACAATTTAGACTTGCGTTCTTCCATTTCTTGAGATTCGAATTTATCTTCGATAATCTCGAAAGCTTTGTTCTCAATTTCTTCAAATCGATATCGATTCTCTTGCTTTATCTTATTAATCGAATTGTTACGAACGATACTAAATAGATAAGGTTTTATGGAACCTGTAAAATTAATAAGTCTGTTTTTTTCCCATAAGCTAATAAAAACGTCTTGTACAATGTCTTCGGCTTGATCAATGGAATTGAAATACTTATGGGCATATACACAAAGTGGTTCATAATACAAATTGAACAGGAGGCGGAGTCCGGACTCATCTCCCCTTTTAAATCTTCTAATAATATCTTGTTCCTGATTTTTCATATTTCCATCTGTAAAAGTAAAAAAGCTCAAGGAAAATCCAAATAAAGTATTTAACAAATGAAGAAACTGCCCAAATTAGAAAATACAAAAAAAGAGGCAGATGGATTCAAATATTAATGACCAAATACCACTTATTGGTATAAAATGTGCAGCTAATAGTCTTTCAAACCCCTGCTTAATATACTTAACACAAATACCACAATAAATGTTAAGCTTAATTAGATTTAATCTAATAATTCAACTTGACACATTTGACAGCTTGTTTTTTCATTTTATTTACATAACTTCAATATCGTATTCAAAATGGAAGGCTTTTTAGTATTCTTTTTTGATACAAACAGGTAACCCATCGGCTGGTCATCAACCGAGCTACTTTGCGGGCAGATTGGAAGAGGAGGCCGATGGGCCCTGAAATATACAAACTTATTTATTATTGAATCATGGATTATCAAAACGATTTTGAAACATGGAAAGAAAAAATTGAAGCGCTTACGCTTGAACAAACAAAATTACCAAACCAGCCTATTGATGAATGCACAGCTAGTGCAGAAGTATTAGCCATTGAAGCCCTTAAAGACAAAGATGTGTTGGAGCAAGCTGGACTAGATGCAACTATTATAGATGAACTAACATCTTTATCGGGAGCATTGCGATATTGCCAAGCACAATGGATGAGTGAGTACCGTGCTCGCCAAGAGGCTCAAAAAGAGTGGTTAGAACAATCTCCAGCAGCCTATGATTTACGCGATGAAATGCTGCATCATTTCAAATTCGCTTACCGCAACAACGCTGACATACACACAAAGGTAATGCGAATTAACGATGGAAATGGGCATGTTGATATGGTACAAGATTTAATCGAACTGGCTGTTTTAGGAGAAAAAAATCCTAACCAGTTAAGTGGTATTGGTTTTGATGTGGCAGAACTTCAAAATGTAAAAACACTTTCTCATAGTATGGCGAAGCTATTGGCATCGGCTAATGGTAGTACCGACGAAAGCAGCAACACCAAAACACTAAGAGACAAGGCTTTTACTTTACTGTCGGAACGCATGACTTCTATCCGAGAATATGGTCGTTATGTATTTTGGAAAAATGAAGATCGCAAGGAAAAATACTACAACAATTACAAAGGATAAATAGTTAAAATGCCTATTTTTAGTAGCCCCGAGGTTGGTACACCCAGTCCCTCGGGACTTTTTTCATCTCAATAGACTTAAAAACGAAGTCAATCACCCAATATAATCCCTCCATTGGCTCAAATTTTAATTCCATAGGCTTAAAAACTCAAATAATAGGCTAGAATATGCTTCCCATTGGCTTGAAATCGGATCCAACAGGGGCAGAAATGGAATCAACAGGCTTGTATTAGTAGTGAAGGCAAAGAAGATGCTGAAGATATTAATGCTAGTAGCATCAAAAAATCTAGGATTATATTTACTCCTGGTAAAAAACTAAAAAAGATGCTAGGGAAATTAAAATACCAGAAACTATAGCTTAAAAATTTTATGCTTACCGCAACTTATTGCAAACAGCATCGCAAACTTTTGCGGCAAGTATAAAACAACCGCTGCTTCGAACGGTTCTAAAGATGATGGTAGTGTCAATTAACTTATTCGTGACAAAGCCTATACTTTACTTATTGAGTGTGTAAGCACAATTCGTGACTATGGCCTCTATTTATTTTGGAAAACCATAGAAAAAAAAGAGAAAATATCAAAATACCTAATAGTTGATGACTACTTTTCAAAAGCCAAAGCAATATGACAGGATGATATATTGCAAAACTTTAACCGAGGAGATCTTTACGACTACTGAAACAACTATGAATCAGATAATCTATCAGGCTGACGTCAGTTCAAAATCTCTTGAATAAAAGATAAATGGCTAACAAATTCTATTTTTCTACTGATTTAGAACTAGTCGGACATCAAATTGAATTAATATATCGAGATAGAAAACAGCATACGGGATTGAATAATTGTCATGTCCGAAGAGTACAAAAAATGGGCGCATCTCTACAATAGTAGAAATGCACCTTTCCTTAATTATATTTACATAAAATTCTTAATTACTCGAGAGCACTTGCATTTGGCTCAGATGGCCAA
Organism: Labilibaculum sp.; assembly: GCA_016743925.1. Lineage (GTDB taxonomy): Bacteria > Bacteroidota > Bacteroidia > Bacteroidales > Marinifilaceae > Labilibaculum. The sequence goes on along the minus strand of JADGFH010000446.1, from coordinate 281 downwards.
TATGGGTTCTGATACAAATTAGAATTCACATCTTTTCCAATTTGCATTGCTCCAGTTGTAGCATCTTATTAAATAGTCGCTACTATAGTACAGGCGGCATATTTTGCCGTAAGAATAGCCTATTTCATAAGCAAAACGCACAATAAGTATTTGATATACTTCGTACTACTCTTATAGATTATCAAGGGCTTAATAGTTATATGAAAAATGTCCAAATTTGAAGTATTAAATACTCAAATTGGACATTTCTATAATAATTAACTATTCTAATTCCACCCTGG
>JADGFH010001154.1 GCA_016743925.1 Labilibaculum sp. | reverse complement strand
CCAATTATCAAACACAACAATTTCTTAACCATGAATTATTTATATCTTCATCTTATCAATTTTAATCATGCCAAATATGGAAATTCATAAACCATTCAGACCTATTCTTCTTGGGGTAATTTTCACAATCCAAATCCTTGCATTTAATAACGCAAGAGCAGAAGAAATTGATCCTAATAAAACAAAGGTTCCTTTCTCTGTAAATAAAGAAAACCTAACCGTATGGAACGGAGAAAATTACGTCCCATTTTTTATAAAAGGAATAAACCTAGGTGTCTCGATTCCTGGCACATTTCCTGGCCAATTAGCTGCAAGTAAAGATCAATATACCAATTGGATAGAAGATATTCATGATGTTGGGTTTAATTGTATAAGAGTATATACCCTTCATTATCCACGATTCTATGAGGCGGTTAACGAGTTTAATCTGGCTAATCCGGCAAGTCCAATATTTATAATGCATGGAATTTGGCTGAGTGAAGAACAATCTGGTTACACCAGTGATCTGCATGAGCTTTCCAACGTTTTTAATCAGGAAATTAAGGATATTGTTGACTGCGTCCATGGGAATAAAACAATTGGCCAAAGATTTGGAAAAGCTTTTGGTTCCTATTCCACAGATATTTCTCCTTGGATTATATCTTATATTATTGGAAGAGAAATTCACCCAGTTGAAGTTTTAAAAACCAATGAACAACACTCTGATGAAACCTCTTTTACAGGTTCTATTTTTAATATTAATTCGGCATCACCTACTGAAGTTTGGGCAACCAAGCATCTAGAATCACTAGTTTCATATGAGCGTGAAAAATATTCTACAGAACGCCCTGTTAGCATTTCAAGCTGGCCTACTTTGGATCCATTAAATCATCCAACAGAAAGTGGTTCTGAAGACAATGCATCTTTAGATTTATCAACTCTAAATTTTACAAATGCCCCAGCAGGATTTTTTGTAAGCTATCATGCATATCCTTATTATCCCGACTTCATTAGCGAGGATCCAAACTATCAACAATTTTCAGATCCAATTGGCACTAACAGTTACCTTGGTTATATTACTGATCTTAAAGATCATTACAAAAACATACCGGTATTAATTGCAGAAATTGGGACTCCATCGAGTTGGGGCATTGCTCATTATTCCACCAATGGAATGAATCATGGTGGACATTCCGAAGTTGAACAAGGCCTAAACTTCTTAAGGCTATTAGATAATATGAAAGAAGCCAAGTGTGCTGGAGGAATTCAATTCTCCTGGATAGATGAATGGTTTAAAAGAACTTGGATTACAGATCCTATTGATTTTAATCCTGAAGCTAGAATATTATGGCATAACATAACTGCTGCCGAACAGAACTATGGTCTAATTGCTTTTCGCCAATCAGAAATAAATTATACTGAATTAGAAAACTTTGGTAACGATAAGCCTATTAAATCAATTTACACAGCTACAGATTATGATTTTTTTAATATTCGCTTACACTTAGAAAAAGAACTTTCGAACATTGACACCATCTGGCTTGCAATAGATACCTATGATGCTTCTATTGGTGAATCAATCCTACCAACA
>JADGFH010001153.1 GCA_016743925.1 Labilibaculum sp. | reverse complement strand
GCACCTACATTACTGTTTTTGTGCGATTTGCTATAGGTGTTGGCATTATTGGCATATTGGCTATGATGAGAAAGATAGATTTGAAATTTGTTCGCAGCCCTCTACTTTTACTTCGTGGAATAACAGGAACCATTTCAGTAGCTTTGTTCTATTTGGCCATCGTCAAAATTGGTATGGGTAAAGCATCGGTCTATTCCTACTCCTATCCTTTATTTGCTTCATTGCTTAGTGCTATAGTTCTCAAAGAAAAAATTCAAACTTCAAAATGGTTAATGATGCTTTTAGCTTTTGTCGGCATCTTATTAGTCTCTTTTCAATTAACATCTTGGAGCTTTGGTTGGTTTGATTTCTTGGCAATGTTAAGCGCCATTACCAATGCAATTTCCATTTTAATTGTAAAAAAATTACACGGCACTGATAACTCCTACGCCATCTTTTTTGCTCAATCTATTGTTGGCTTTTGGCTATTTTTGATCCCTGCTAATTTACCTGAACTTACAGGCCCTGTTACAAGCAGTTATGTCTTAATTTTTATTGGAATTGCCTCTGCATTTGCTCAATTACTTAACACCGAGGGGTATCGTCATGTATCCATTGCAACAGGATCTCCATTTCACATGTTAATTCCTATCGTAAATGTAATTATTGGAGTATTTGTCTTCAATGAAATTTTCAACACTCAAGAAATCATTGGCTCCTCACTGGTAGTAATTGCTTGCCTAGGAATTTTAAGATTAAACGGACTCTCAACGAATCAAACACAAAACTCATAACATTAAAAAACAATGTAGTGGAATCTATTTACATCGGTAAGTAAAAATAAATCCCTAAACCATTCGTAAATAAGATATTTCCATACAAGGAATGTTCTAAAAATACGGCGTTTAAGGATTTGTTTCGTAGATAGGTGTAAGAAAAAATTAGACTGCCTACAAATGTGAAGATTAAAGCCATCCAATTTCTAAAAATAATGTGCGCCATAGCAAAACAAATAGCATTGATCAGCAACATTACCAAAGGATTCGAAAACAAGGTTTTATACCGATGAAAAAAGAATGCTCTGAATATAAATTCTTGAGTATAGGCCGACCAAATTGGATAACTAATAATTACTGTGAGCCAAATCCAAAAATTATTCCTTGGTAAATGAAAAAATACATCTATCCTAAAAACATATACCCATAAAGAGCTTATTAATAGTAATGCAAAGCCTTTTAATAAAATATCTTGCCATGGATAATTGCGCTTAATCTTAAGAATGTTACGATCGAAATTTTTGTCTTTATAAATAATAAACAAACAATAGATAAAAACCAGAACCAATGGAATAGCCTTATGTACTGGTATCAGCTCATAAAAATACAAGACTGGTATTACCAGAAATACAAAAATCATTTCTATCCACAGATACAGTTTCTTCATGTTAAAATCCAATAAAAAAGAGAAATTATTATAGAATACGCTAACAAGAAAGGAAATCCCTATTAAGACTCGTTCTATTTAATTTACAATATTTACATGGATTTTGTTACAAAAAAACAGCTATTATTTAGGAATGAAGCTTTTTTGT
>JADGFH010000445.1 GCA_016743925.1 Labilibaculum sp. | reverse complement strand
CCCATATCATTTTAAAAGTGGCAATTATCACAATTCTCATTTTTATGCATTCCCTGGATATTTTGACGTAAAACTTAAAACTAAATCAGAAACCATCAGTGAACCCATACAAGTATTTATTCCTACCGATGGAAATCAAGCCTTAACACATTACTTTGAACTTGATCAGATTGATAGATTCTACCCTGTTCCCGTGTCCGAGAATACAAAAGAAGGAGTGTTTCATGCCACTAGAAAATATCTTTCTTCCTTAGGTATCGATTCCACCAAAATTGTTGTAGTGCGACTTGATAACTATAAAAAAACAGGTGTCAGCGGAGATTCTTTTACTTACCAAACCAAAGTTAAAAATAATTCATTTTGGCCAGGAATACGGTGTTTTGCCGTCCATTTTACAATTAAAGGAACCAAGGGACAAATTCAGGTAAAGTTAGTTGGTCAAGGTTGCAGTTATTATGCAAACTATTACTTTGGTGAAATTTCGAAACGTGGAGCCAAACACGACCTAAGCAATTTAAGCATTAATCTAAAGGAATGGTCTGAGATAACCATTCAAAATGATAGCATGAATGTTAATGTTATGCTTGGTGATCAATTAATTATTAATGAAAGATATTTTAATTCCATAGGGGAAATTATAGGAACAACCATTTTATTCCACGGAAGCGGATCTGTTGATTATTATCGATTATTCGATTCAAAAGGAAGTCCTTTAATTGTTGAAGAATTCTAATATTTAGAAAAATGGGTTTTTTACCATTGAAAAGTTTCTCAATTAAAATGGAATTAATTTCGACAAAAAAATTAGTTACCAATAATTCGTCATAAAAAAAAAACCGACTTTTAAAAGTCGGTTTTTTAGATATTGGAAATGGTCAATTATTCCTCAGTTTTTTCTTCTGTTTCCTCAACATCAAGGTTTTCCAGCATATCATTTTCTTGCAAAATGTTATACCACTGAAACACTTTCTTCATATCCGATACGTAAACACGATCTTCATCATAGTTAGGCAATACTTCAAGCATATATGCTTTTAGATCCTTCCCCGATGCTTTATGGCTAACCGCTTGGCCTCCATCTTCTTTTTCCTTTATATTTTTAAACACCTCAGCTAACTGAACATCACCCTCATCGGTAAAAATAGCAATATCTTCCAAAGCACTAATTTTAGAAGAGGCATAAGCCGGCATACGCTTTTTATCTACCAAAGACTCAACAATTAAAGCGTTCTTTGAGTTCGAAACCATTTTAAAAAGACCAGAATGTCCTGCTATAGCTAATATTCCTTTCAACATATTTTCAATTTTATATTTGGAAGCACAAATTTATCATTCAATTAATGGATACAAAACAATTTTGGAATAAAATGTCTTATAAATGAGAAAGATTACACAAAACTTCTCTCTTTTTTAATTTTTTCGAAAGCATCACTTAATTTTTGGAATTTTTCCTTTGCTGCTTCCTGTACATCCTCTCCAAGGTAACTTACTTTATCAGGATGATACTTCACAGCCATTTTACGATAAGCTTTCTTCACTTCATCGTCGGATGCTTCTCGTGTTAGTCCCAGAATTTTATAGCTAGATTCTGTAGACTGTATAAACATGGATTTAATGGAATTATAATCTGCCGATTGAATTCCTAAATAATAAGATATCTTATCAATGGTAATCAACTCTGAATCTGAAACTTGTCCATCTGCCTGTGCTATTCCAAAAAGGAAATGCATTAGCTGTAAACGAGAAGAATAGTCTAGATTATGCCCAATTTGCTGGCACACTTGCTCCACTGCTATATTTTGTTTTAAAATATCTCGAAGCATTGTTATTGCTTCGCTAGCTCGCCCTACGCCAAAACTTTTTACCAAATATGTCTTAACGTAATCCAATTCAACTTTTAGAATTTTGCCATCTGCTTTCATAACGGCAGCTACCAAAATCAGTAAACTCATTACAAAATCACCTTGTCTGGTTGCTCCTCTAGTGTGACCTTTCTCAATCTCAACACTATCCAATGCTGATCCTAACATCAATCCCAATATTCCTCCTACTGGACCTAAAAAAGCCCAACCAAGTCCACCAGCAATCCATTTTCCGTATTTTCCCATTCTGTGGTATTATTCTAATCTAAATATCTTCCAAAGAAAATAAAAGAAAAGCGAAGTAGAAATCGCAAACGTAAAAAAGCGACTCTCTTAACAAAGTTTAACAAGTAGTTGGGACTCCTTAGCCAATTGATCGAATTTCTCGATCAATTAAAACAACTTGAGGTAGAATCAATTCATCATTATTATAGATGACAAAATCAGACTTTTGGATACGCTCTTCATCTGGCAATTGATTGGCTATTCGTTTTTGAACCAATTCAAGTACAGAAGAATCTCGTTTCAAAACTCTTTGAATTCGAATTTCTTCTTCTGCACTTACCGTAATAATTTTATCGAAATTGCGATACAAACCAGTATCGAAAAGAATTGCCGATTCTTGAATAACGTAGCTCAGAGAAGCATGTTTATCACACCACAATTTAAAATCCTTTCTAACTGCAGGATGAACGATTGAATTAATATCTTTTAAAGCCTTTGAATCATTAAAAATAATATCCGCTAATCGTTTCCGGTTTAACGTTCCGTTCGATTCATATACATCTTCTCCGAAACGAACAATAAGTTGTTTTTGAACAATTTCATTCGTATTCATCAACCTTTTTGCCTCAACATCCGACACGTAAACAGGAATACCAAGCATTTCAAAAGCCTTAGCAACAATTGATTTTCCTGAGCCTATTCCTCCTGTTAAGCCAATTTTCAACATATTAAAAAGATATGAATGTTATTTATATCAAACTTTACTTGATTGATTTCTTCTTCTCAATAAGGTAAGTAGCATCTTGTGGATAAAAACGAACATTTGACACAAAGGTTGGCTTTCCCATTAGGCTTATGGTTAATCTATTACTTCCTTCAGATAAGGTTTGGTTATAGTCAACCACGACATCAAAATGATCCGCCGAAACATTATCATACCTTTTTAATCCAACAAAATAAGACACTTTTACATCTCTTGGAAATAACCTAATCAGTAGAGAATCCGGTAAGTTATTTGCTCTTATCGGAACTAATTTTTTTGCTTCGGTAAATTGCTCTACAGGAACGGTAACCTCTATTTTTCTTAGCGAAAACTCAATTCCTTTCCCTTCCTTTAGAACAACATTTTTTTTGACTGTTTTATCTAAATCTGATAAAACTAATAGTTCCGTTTCTACATTAAAAATACTATCCAATACAGAACTAGGTCCTTTTACAACAACACTATCCTCACTAAGCGTTATTTCTCCACCTAGCATGTATTGCTGCTCAAAACTGTTCGAAATATTTAATTTAACGGGAACTTTTTTCTCTAAAATTGGTGAAAGTTCGAAAGTAATAGTATCTGGTGAAATTCCCTGTAAACGAATACTTGAAGACAATTCTTTCTCGAATCGATTTGCGATTTGAGAAGTTAGCAAATTATACTTTTTTAAAGACTCATTCTCTAAACGATTATTGGTATATTCATTTACATCAAAAGGATTAGAAAGAAAAGCAGTACTCAATTTATATCTTAACAGATCGAAACCAAAAGCCGAAACTTTTAAAGTAAGTCGACTTGGCAATTCATTAGTTAAAACTTTATTCTTTGGCAGGTTAATATATTTAACCGGGTAATTTACATTGGTTGTATATTCTTTACTAAGAGCATTTAGAAACCAAAATATGGTAGCAATCCCTACAAAAAAAACATATACAACTAATTTCTTATTTGATGTGATTTTTTCAGGGTCAAAAAACTCTTTTATCTTTTTAAAATCAAAAATATCCAATGCGTAAAAATTTAAAAAAGACTGTGCTCCAAAGAACACAGTCTAATACTATTATTTTTGAGCTACGTCACCCATATCTTTAACTACTGCTGCCTTATCAATCTTCAAACGGTTCTGTCCTTCAACCTCCATAATAATAACACGCTCTTGAATTTCAAGAACTTTTCCGTAAATTCCACCTGTAGTAACAACCTTATCACCTTTTTTCAAGTCTTCACGAAATTTCTTCAAGTCTTTCTGCTTCTTCATTTGAGGTCGAATCATGAAAAAATAGAATACCACAACAATTAAAACCAAAGGTACAAATTGCATGATAGGGTTTTGCCCTTCTGTAGGCTGTGTCATCAATAAGATGTTCAGTAAATTATCCATTTTAATCCTAAATTTAAAGGCCTATGGCCATATTATAAATATACAAACTTATTCTAGTTAACTTCTGCTGTAATTTTTAATTCTTTATTCCCTGAAAGAGTGTTACAAAAAATCGTAATTACTTTGTACTGTTTTCCATATCTTCCCTTAGAATCAAATTCAATCGAAATGGATGACTCCTCGCCCATTTTAATAGGCTTCTTCTTCCATTTAGCTACAGCGCAACCGCAACTGGTTTCAATATTGGTAATTATTAAATCTTTTTTTCCTACATTTTTAAAAAAGAAATCATGAACTACAATCTCACCTTGAGAAATCGTTCCAAATTTATGTATTTCTTTAGTAAACTCAAATTTAGGGTAAGCATTCGATAAAATATTCTGCTCACGCTTTTCACCTTCTTTAATTTTTTTTTCTCCTGTATTATTTTTAGCATCCATACATCCCGAAAAACATATAGAGAAAATAAGACAAACGGATAAAACAAGACTATTTACAGGTAATATTTCATTCATTTATTTCGGACCTTAAATTCGTGCTCGAATGTACTAATTTTTAATGAAAAATAGCTTTGCTAAGAATACAAAAAATGCGCAAACCTAACGGTCTGCGCATTTGAGTCTATCTATTGATTTATTCTATTTTCCACCAATCAATCCTCGCCCTACTTTTTTAACTGTACCGTTCTCTTTTAACTCATTAACTAATTTATCTAAAATTCCGTTAATAAAGTTACTACTATTAGATGTACTGTAGTATTTAGCTATTTCAAGGTATTCATTAAAACTAACCTTAACTGGGACACTAGGAAACTCTTTAATTTCGGTTAGTGCTAATTCCATTATAAGAATATCCATGTAGGCAATTCTTTCCAAATCCCAATTTTTAGTATTCTTATTAATCAACTCCAAATGGTCGGCATGATTAACAATAGCTTTACGAAATAAATTCCTTACAAATTCTTCGTCATCACTATCTTTAAATAAGGACATTAAAGAAGTGTAAGTATCATCATTTTTAGAGAATCCTTTAATCGTCTTAACAACCATGCTGATAATAAATTCAATCTCGTCATTCCAATAGATACTCTTCTCTTCCATTAAAGAATAAAAATCTTCATCAGCAGCGATAATATGTGTA
>JADGFH010001152.1 GCA_016743925.1 Labilibaculum sp. | reverse complement strand
GCAATATATCGTCTGAAAAGTCAACCATTCTGATTGATGGTGATAGAGATTTTCTCTCGTTGATTTTTTGATAACCTCCAGTCGAACTGTTGTTAATATAGTACAACATAAACTTGTTGCTTTTATCGCACAAGATGAGGGTTGGACCTCCCCAAAAAAAGTGGAGTATTTAGAAATAGGAAACTACACTACTTAAGGAGAGAAGTATGATCACAAAAAGGAAACACACTATGTATGACCGAGAGTTCAAAATTCAGGCAGTAAAATTGTTAGAAAAAGGTGATAGTACGCTAAGTCAAATAGCGAAAGATCTTGGTATAAACATCAACACTTTATCTAATTGGCGCAAAAAGTATTTGACGAATGCGGAAAAAGCGTTTGAACACACGCCAGAACTGAGTGAAGAACAAAAACGGATACGAGAACTAGAGCGACGATTGAAAGATCAGGAGTTGGAAAACCAGATATTAAAAAAAGCCGTTGCCATCTTCTCAGTAGTAAAGAAATGAGATTTGGTTTTATGAAATCATATCGTCAAAAGTTTCCGTTAGTGAAGATGGCGCATGTTCTAAATGTGTCTGTAAGTGGTTATTACAGATGGAAATCCAGGGTTCCGAGCGCTCGCTTTTTAGAGCGAGAGCGATTGAAAGAAGCGATTAAGAAGATATTTAAGAAGAGTCACGAAACATATGGAAGCCCTCGAATTTATAAGAGTTTACAAGCGCAAGGATTCTCATGCAGCAAAAATAGTGTTGCGTATATCATGAGAAAAGAAGGTCTTGTCGCTAAAGCTGGTAGAAAATATAAAGCAACAACTAACTCGAATCATCCGCATCCACCGGCACCAAATCTGTTGAATCAAAATTTCAAAGTAATTAAACCAGACGCTGTATGGTCATCAGATATCACGTATATCCGCACGGTTGAAGGATGGCTATACCTTGCTGTTATCATTGATTTATGCACGAGAAAAGTTGTTGGATGGGCGATGAGCAACCGCATCAATAAAGAGCTTGTTTTGTCGGCATTTCATATGGCATACAATGCAAGAATGCCGTTGGAAGGGCTTATTTTTCACTCAGATCGCGGCGTTCAATATGCGTGCAAGGAACTTCGACAGTTGTTAAAGAAGCGAGGAATCGTGCAGAGCATGAGCGGTCGTGGAAATTGTTATGATAATGCGCCAGCAGAGTCTTTTTTCAAAACATTGAAAACAGAAGAGGTTTACTGGCGAACATATTACACAAGAGAGGAAGCAAAAATCTATCTATTCAAATACATTGAAGGATTTTACAATACCACCCGACTTCATTCAAGTTTGGGATACAAAAGTCCTCAAGGATTTGAAATGAATTATAAAATGGGTAGAATTAATGATGTTGCGTAGGAAAATGTGTCCACTTTTAGTGGGGAAGTCCAATTCGAACGGATTCCGGTTCTACTGGTACAAAGAAGTGGAGATTGCAATTTATTCCTCAAAAACGAATTGATAACTGGAGTTTAGTACAGATTCATAGAGGAAATAAGAAAGAAGATTCAACAGGTTGTACCATAGTGGGAAACCAAAGAGGAC
>JADGFH010000444.1 GCA_016743925.1 Labilibaculum sp. | reverse complement strand
TCCACGTACAATCTTGTTTAATACTGATATGATTAGCAGTTTGAATCTTGAAACAATGAAACGTGTTTATCAGGAAAGATTTGCTGATGCAAGTGATTTTACTTTTGTATTTGTAGGGAATATCGATGCAGAAAAAGCGAAGCCATTGATCGAGACATATCTTGGAAGTATTAAGGATATTGATCGCGTGGAAACATGGAAAGATAATGGAGTTGACTATCCTGAAAAAGATACTTACAATCATTTTGTAAGGGAAATGGAAACGGCTAAAACAACTATTCATATTGATTTTCATGGAGATATTAAATATTCCAAAGAGAATTCTCTCTTGATGAGATTTGCAGCAGAATTATTGAATAAAAGATATCTTGAGGTAATCCGTGAGAAAGAAGGTGGATCTTATGGAGTTGGTGTTAGAGGTTCTGTAGATAAATTTCCGCGAGAAGAATATAATTTATTGATTCGATTTGATACAGATCCGGCCAAAGCTGACAAGTTAAAAGGTATTGTTTATGAGGAAATCCAGTCTCTTTTTAAGAAGGGTTTAAAGGAAGATGACTTAATAGAAGCAAAGAAAAACTTTGTGAAGGAGTATCAGGAAAACCTTCGTAAGAATGGCTACTGGATTGGTGCAATAAATACTTACTATGTGTACGATGAGAGTGTTAAGACAATAGAGGCTTACGAGAAAATGATTAATTCAATTACTAAGGAAAAGATTGAAGCTTTCGCAAAGAAATATCTTGCTAAGCCAGCCAAAGTAGAGGTTGTAATGTCACCTAAAGAATAAGGATTTTAATTTCAGCACAGTTAGTTTGATTAAGGGAATACTCAAAATTGAGTATTCCCTTTTTAGTATATCTAATCTTCGTCTGTTATTAACATCAAATAATGTGCAGCCGACCATGAGAAGTGATTTGCATTTAAACCTTCGCCACTAATCGGATGGTAATTTTCTCTAATTGGAGCATCCTTAAGTAAACCTTCTGCATTTTCTAAAAGCTTTTGACTTAATTGATCAGCTTCTTTTTCGTAGCCATACTTCTCTAAGGCTTTAATTCCAAAGTAAGCTTGATCTAACCAAACTGGACCTCTCCAATATCCTTTTAGTGGATTGAATTTTTCATGATCGGCAACTAAGGTAGGGAAGGGAACTTTGGTGGCAAACTTGGTTGAATCCATAAGGATCGAAACGACTTTTTTCGCCTGTTTTTTACTAGCAATACCGGTATAAAGAGGTATCCAACCTTCAGGACCTTGCTGTACAGTTAAAAGTTTTCCTGTTTCAATTTCTCTATCGTAGAAAAAACCTGTTTTTTCATCCCAAAATTCAGATGAAATACGTTGCTTAAGCTTATCAGCATCTTGTTTATAGATCTTTGCTTCATTACTGTTCCCTATAAGATTAGCCAATTCAGCTAAGTCCGATTTCTCTGCCTGCAAATAGGCGTTAAGATCTACCGATTCTTGATTCATCGACCAACTATCTTGATTGTTCTTGAGCATTTTAGAATCATCGAAACGAACTGCATTATCCATGCCTGATTCCCATTTAGCAGCTATTAGTGTTCCATCGGTTGAACCATATTCGCATAAGCCGTTCTTATCATGATCGCGATACTTATACCACCAAGCATGATATTTAACTAGCTTAGGATACATCTCCTTTACAAAGTCAAGATCTTTTGTTTCCTTGTAGATTTCTAAAACAGCCCAACTTGCCAATGGAGCCTTAGTGTCTCGCCAATTGTTTTCTTTAGGATCAAAGTAAACGCAATCGGCAACCATTCCCATTTCATCTTGATACTGGAACATAGAATGCAAGTTGCTTTTTGCCAGTTCTGGATTGAATCGAACTAAGGCCACAGCCTGTTTCCATGAGTCCCATGACCAAAAACCATAGAATCCCTGATAAGCAGCGGAAGGGAACACGCCTGAATGTTTAAGATCACCTGCAGGAGATCTCCAATTGGTCATTAATGTTTGAATACACTTCGCTGCTAATTTTCTATTTTCAGTTTCATCTAACAAAGGGTTACTACTCTTTAAACCTTTGCTTAAATAAGTATTCCATCTACTCGTGTTAGCATCAAATGAAGCTTTGGTATTATCTAGCCATGAAGCATATTGTGCAATTTCTTTTTCAGCTTCTTCTTGATTAAAATAGTGGGAGTTTAGCAAGTTTAGCTCCAGAATACCACCTGCATCTATTTCTTGCTTATCCTTTATAAACATTTGGTAGGATAGTTTATCTGGAGATATTTGAACCGATTTGTCAGTATCACTTTGTACTAGGAAGAACTCCTCTCCATCTTTGTAATCGATTCGTAGCCCTTTTTTAGATTTACTCAAAGAAATTCCTTTTGGGAATAATTCACCTTTCCAACTTACAAAAAGACTCAATTGTTCTTTGCTTTTATTTTTGATTTTAGTCTGAATAAGTGAAGTTCTTTCGCTTACAAAGATCAAACTTAGATGAATGTCGAACTTTTCTAAACAGAGTGTTTGCTCTAATTTTCCTGGCTTGTAGTTAAACTTTACTTTGGCTTGACCTAAATCTATAGCAGACATATTAGAGGCATCTGTAAGTTCCAATTGGCATAAATTCTTGCTAAGCCATTGTCCCCACATTTTCATGCTTAAGGGGCCTGTAAATCCTCCATAATACGAAGTGCTATCAATATCTGGGAGTGCATATCCATGCCAAGCTCCCATATCTGAAAAACCAAAGGAGTCTAGATCGTATTGTCCCTGAGGAATCCCCTGAATGTTGAGCACGTTAGCCATATCCTCCCGTAGATCTATTACTTTATCAGCTTTTGGCTGGCAGCCACTCAAAACCAGAAGGGAGAAGAGTAGGATGTATAGATTTTTATTTTTCATGTTTAAATTGTTTTTTCGTTTTACATCCCCCTGTATCCCTTGAAAGGGGGACGTTAAAATTCCCCTCTTGAGAGGGGATAAAGGGGAGTGTTTTACTTGTATCTGTTTTTACTCAATTCATTCAAATCACTCTCGCCTTTTATTGGTCGAAGAATAAATTCATACTCGTAGTTTTGGGCTGGAATTGAATATTCGGAATGAACTGGTGCTCCCCATGAGGTGTCACCACCAACTCCCATTTGTTTGTGATCAATTTGCCAGTTAATCACGTCTCCAGGTTTTATTTCAGCACCATGTTTTTGTGGCTTCCCTTTGCCTGAATGATAGAGTTCTTTATAGTCGAAAGCTAAAGCCGAACCTGATAATTCAGATTCTGCAATGACCATTAAGCCTAATGATTCATTATTGAATAGAGCCATCCATCTTAGGTCTGTTTTGTTTCCAGTTTCTTGAGGACGCACATAGGGGTGATATTGCTCGTTAACATTGCTCTTATAATGTCCTACTGGGTAGCCTGATTTTCTATCGCACATGTTTTCCTGAGGACCGCATCCAAACCATTCCATTTGATTGAAACCTTTGGATAATTGCATTTGCATACCAAGGCGAGGGAGCATAGGAATGCTATTGCTTTCAGGATGATAGTGGTTTTGTACCTTAATATCTCCATTACCGTAAACCAGATATCGACTTGTGTATTTGCTTGAAACTTCAGGAAGGTCAAGAGAAATGTTTATTTCAATAAGTTGGTTGTTTATTTTCTTAGTTTGAAAATTAAGAAGCTTAGCCTTTGAGCCTGCTTCTTTCCATGCTTGGCACTTTGCTGGCATGCCATTTCCTAAATCATTGTCAGTAACTGCTCGCCAAAAGAATGGTTTCAAGTCGGTTACCATCAATTCTTGTCCTTTAATCTGATAAGAGCTTAATGCTCCTGTAATTTTTGAGAATTGAATTTGAATATCCTTGCTTGTAAGATTTAGAGTATTATCATCTTCTCTCATCTTCAATTTACTTAAAGAACTAGCATCATCTATCTGTCTCGTTTTGGAAATTGGAAGCTTGAATTGTTCCCAAGCAACTAAATGATTTTTGGGAACGAGTTGTGCATTATTTTTACTGTGAGCTTCGAATTCTAGAAAGTATTCCTTACCCGCTTTAGATTTTATCGAAGGATAAGCAATATTTATGATTTTACTTTCATGAGCTTTCAGTCTAAGGTCATTAATATCTCCTGAAGCAATTTCTTTAGCATCTTCTTTTAAAATCCATGTGAAATTGAAGGCAGATAGATCAATAAAATCATGATAATTGGTAATCTTAAACTGATTGTTCGAATGATCAACTTTCTCAAAAGCAATTGGTTGGTATACCTTCTTCACTTCCCAAATATGAGGGTGAATTTTTCTGTCGGCAGTAATCAAGCCATTGGCACAGAAATTAGAATCATTTTTAACTTTATAGATTCCCATATCACTACCATAGGCAAAAATAGTGTCGCCTTTTTCCGTTACTTTCCTAAAGGTTTGATCTACCCAATCCCAAATGAATCCGCCTTGTAATTGACGATGTTTTCGAATTAGATCCCAATAATCCTTTAGATTACCAACGCTATTTCCCATCGCATGTGCATACTCACATTGGATTAGCGGACGAGATTGCACTTTCTCGATATATTTACTCATTTCCCATATACGATCGTACATTGGGCAGAAAATATCTGTGTTGAATTCTTGTCCAGAATCTTCAGATTGGACGGGACGAGAGCTGTCTTGCTCCTTTAACCACTTGTAGGTCGCTTCGAAGTTTTGGCCACGACCAGTTTCATTACCTAGAGACCAGATGATAATTGATGCATGATTTTTACTGCGCTCAAACATCGATTGGGTTCTATCTAAGAATGCCTTCTTCCAATTTGGTTTGTTCGCTAGTGTTTTTTCCTTATTGTAAGGATCGCAACCATGAGCTTCAATATTCGCTTCGTCAACTAGGTAGAGTCCATATTCATCGCATAACTCATACCATCTTTCACGATTAGGATAATGCGAATTTCTAACAGCATTAATATTGAATTGTTTCATCAGCTCAATATCGCGAATCATTGATTCTTCGGTAATCACACGGCAATTGTCTGCGTCATGTTCATGTCGATTAACCCCTCTGATAACGATAGGGACGCCATTAATCTGTAGCAATCCATTTTTAATTTCGCTTGTGCGGAAACCAATTTTACGATGAATGATTTCTATGTCTTTGTTATCAGAATCTTTTAGACTAATTTGTAAATCATATAGTTCAGGAGTTTCGGCTGTCCATTTACGAACTTTCGATATTGTGAACTCAAAATCTATTGGATTAGCCCCTTGTTTTAGTTTCGTTGCAATGTCCTTATCGATGATAATCGTTTTGCCATCCAGAACTTGAATATTGACAGTTTTTGATTCTACTCTTTTATCTGTTTTATTCAACTCAATTTCAAGCTTGAACTGTCCATCATTATAGGTT
>JADGFH010001151.1 GCA_016743925.1 Labilibaculum sp. | reverse complement strand
TAGCTGCATCAAGTAAATTTTCATATGTTACTTTTGCAATACCTGAATCAGTTTTACTCTTTAGGAGTCTAAAAGTATTAGGCTGATCAATTACAAGCTCTTTCGTATCTTCGATAATTCCAATTCTTTGTTTGTCTGGTATATATTGAATCAAGCTATTCAATAGCGTGGTTTTACCAGAACCAGTACCACCAGAAACTAAAATAGTTTTAGATGCTTTAATAGCATCTATTAATGTTTGCCCATCTTTTTTAGATCCATTAAATTTAAAATTTTGATCTTGATGAACTGCAAGCTTACGTCCTTGAAAATAATTACTTACATCAAATCTTTGAGCCTGTGCGACTCGTATAGAACAAAGAAAACCACTATCAGCCGCGCTACCACACACAGCCATGATTCGATACCCATATGGGGGAATTGAAGTGGCTAGGAAAGGTACAGAATCAGAAAACTTTTGTCCCATTTCAGTTGCAAGGTTTTTCCCAAATCGTTTTAAAAACTCTAAAGTAAATTCAGGAACTTTTTTAACTGTCCACCCATCGTATCTCTCTATCCATATTTCACCGGGTTTATTGATCGATATTTCTTTGATTTCTTTGCTCTTACCTTGCTTTTTAAAATAAGGTTCAAAGGGCTTAAGAGAGTTTGCTAAAACTGCTGAAATATTCATAATATATCCTTAACAATCCATGCCTATTTTATAAGCATGGATTGTTATTTTTTTATTCCGAACAAATTGTTCCATCAGGACGAACATACTTAATAGACATCCATAATATTTCAAAATATCCAGATGCCCCTCTTGCATAAGTCATGTCGTGAATTCTTGTATAAGAGTTTTTAGCCATAAAATAACCATGTCCAGCTCCATATCCATTACCTGATGTACTTGAATAATATGGTGTAGTAATTAGTTTAACGACAAGATCCGCTCTATCAATTTCAGAAAGATCGTAAACCCGCATAGAAAATGAATTAACTGTATAAGGAATTGCAACGCCTTTGCTAGTTGTCTCTTGTACATAACGAGGACAAAGAGGTGGTAAGAAACCCTCTAATTTAGGATATTGAAAATATCCAGCTACGCCTTGATATATTCCATTTACTAATTGACTCTTAATAAAATTGCCTTCCTCAGATGAAGCAACAAGTTTTTCATTTTGAAAAATTTCAGTTTCTTCATTCGCTTGCCCTACAACAATTGATATTTCAGACCCTTTTGTAAGATATTTAAAAGATTCTTCAAAATTACCTCCATCATATCCTTTACCGCCTCCAATCATAGTTACTTGATATGTTCCTGAAACTGGAACAGAAAAACTCGCATTTTGTGCAGTTTGGAATTTTTTTTCGCTTGTAGCATTAACAGTATATGCAATTGGGTTTCCATACGGTTCCGTTGAATTTGAAACATAAAATATTTCTGTTGCATTTTGATCTAAAAAGAAAAATCTTTTAGCCATCATTTGACCATATTTTTCATCATCATTCATAGTCCAACCGCTTTCTTCAAACTCATGAGGAAAGCTTACGTCTGTTAACCTTCGACATTCACTGATATAAACTTTCTCGTT
>JADGFH010000443.1:915-5411 GCA_016743925.1 Labilibaculum sp. | reverse complement strand
ATATCATATTAATGTATTCTGAAACTGAGTTTTTAAAAGCAGAAGCATATTTGTTTGGAAATGGGGTTAGTAAAGATGCAAATGCAGCGAATACAGCATATAGAGCTGGAATTAAAGCATCGCTTGAATATTGGGGGATTGAAGAGGCTGATGTGAATGTTTTCTTAACTCAAAATTTTACTATTCTTGTCGGAGACGACGAGGCGAAGTTAAAACAGATTGGTGAGCAAAAGTACGTTTCTTTGTTTCTTACAGGGACTGAATTATGGTCAGAAGTAAGAAGATTGAAATATCCTGAATTCCCAAGTAGATCAGGTGTTTCTGGTTATTATCAAGGAGATACTAAGGGGGAAATGCCTAGTAGGTTAGACTATCCTGAAAATGAGGCGTCACTTAATTCTCATAATTATGATATGGCATATCAGAAATATCCTGCAATCATAACTTCTAAGCTTTGGTGGGATAAAAAATAAAGTTGGAGGGAGTTGAATAATTAATATACTCGAAATTGACTATTCTGGTTTGTCGCGTGATTACGCGGCAAACCATCCTTTTATTATACCCTAATTTATAGATTACTCAAACCCAAAGCCTAATTAATTATGAAAAAGAGTACCTTACTTTTGTTAGGTATATTGTTTTATATATCAGCAAGTGCACAATATTTTCAAATGACTGAAGAGTTGATGGATTTACCCATTAACGAAATTACTTTTCCAGCAACGCATAATTCCTTTAATGCTAGTAATGATGGTTTTTCCATGCCTAATACTCATTGGACTATTGAAGAGCAATTGACAAGAGGCATTCGGTGTTTCGAAATTGATATTCATTATCAACAATATGGACTGTTCTTACACAATAAAAGACGAAGAATTTTTCATTCTCAGTATACAAATGGAATTCTTGGTAGTACTTCCGTAGATCAGCAATTTACTCGCTTGAGAGAATTCTTGGAAAATAATCCAAATGAAATTATCTTTTTAAAAATTGAAAAAACCATTAGTCAAGAGGATTTAACTGCTGAGTTTAATGAAAATGGTTTGACTCAATATTTTTACAATGGAGATGGAGAAAATGTGCCAACAGTTAGAGAAATAGTGGAAAGTGGAAAACAAATTTGTGGTACGAATGGTGTTGGTCATGATTTAGGATGGGGATTTGTATATGAGGGAACCCCAACTGGGAAAGAAAGACCTTCGGAAATTCAAACGCATGATGCAATGTATGATGAACCATCGCCAATTCAGTTCTGGACCTGTAATACTTATTTGGAAACTGATGATATCGGTACTGGATCGCAAAATGATGCATCCTATTGTAATAATTATAATTGGCTACTTGATTATGTAACAGAATGTTGGAAATTAAACGGACAAAAAACATGGCGTTTGATAGTGGATTTTCCGAGTATTGGTGATGTTAACGGAGTTGCCAATACAATCAACAGTTACAAGATGTTAAAAGGAACTGTATATGTTGATGACGAAATTGCAGATGCAGTGAATTGGGATTGTCAATATAGTTTGGGAAATGATGTAAGTACTGCAACCTATGGAAAGTTTAATTTTCCAGTAAAACCAGAAGAAACAGTAACAATTACACCTCAATTGGACGGTTATGAATTTCAACCTTCATCGGTGAGTGTTAACTTCAATAATTTTGATGGTGAATCGCTAGAGATAATTGCAATTCCAAATGGAGCAGGTTTATTAAAAACGAAAAAAACAAATGGAAATATTCTTGATGCAAACCAATTAATTAATAGTGAATTAAAAGTTTATCCAATTCCAGCTAAAGAAAAAATCAATGTGATTTTACCAAAAGAATGTGCTGAAAATGTGGATATTAGTTTGGTTAATACTAATGGGCAAACTATTAAGAATTACGGAATGTTTCAAGGCAACTCAGGTACATTGGAATTGAATCTGAATGGATTGAATAGTGGTATATATGTGATACTTATTACTGGTGATAATTACCAAAAATCAAGGAAAATAATAGTTAGCTAGTAAGAGGAATTCTATAATTTATTAAAGACAATTAATATTTCAAATAATATAGATGTTGACGAACGTGATGGGGAAAAAAAATATTATCAGTATCCTTTTTGTTTATTTGATGTGCTGCAATTTAGTTGTTGATGCACAGATAGCTAAAGATGCAGAAGCGTCAGATTATAATAAGAATAATCCAATACAAGAGGAATGGCTTCAAGATGCCGGATTTGGAATATTTATGCACTGGAGTATGGATAGTCAATTGGGAACGGTGATTAGTCATACAATTGTTGGAAGTTCAGAGGAGTATCAAGAGAGATACTACAAAGAATTACCAAAAACATTCAATCCATATAAATTTAATGCAAAAGAAATGGCTCGATTGGCAAAATTGTCAGGAGCAAAATATATGGTGTTAACTACAAAACATCATAGTGGTTTTTGTATGTGGGATACAAAAACAACTGATTTTGATATTATGAATACGCCTTATAAAAAGGATATCGTAAAAGAATATGTTGATGCTTGTCGTGAATTGGGATTGAAGGTTGGATTTTATTATTCTCCAGAGGACTGGTTGTTTGTTAAAAACAAAGGAGCTTTAATTAAACGTCGTGATAGGGCAACCATTGCGAAACCATTCAGAAAAGAATACGATAAGTTCTTGCAAGATCAATTACGTGAATTATTAACCAATTATGGCAAAATAGATATCATGTTTCTAGATGGTGGTTATTGGCCACCTGCAAAGAAAATTTGTTGGGAATTACAACCTGATATCTTAATAACACGCGGAGCTTTAAATTCTCCAGAACAAACAGTTGCTGATGTTGCCCAAGATGATGCTTGGGAGGCATGCATAACAATGAATAATCAGTGGGCTTATAAACCAACCAATAAAAAGATTAAACACGGTACGCGATTAATCGAGATTCTGATCGAAACTCGCTGTAAAGGTGGTGCTTTGGTATTGAATGTAGGTCCAAAACCTAATGGAGAATTAGATATTGTAGAAGAGGAAAATCTTCGGGAAGTTGCCGCATGGAACTTTGTAAATCAGGAAGCTTTATACAATGTTCGCCCGTGGATTATTGCTAAAGAAGGCAACATTTGGTTGAGTAAAGCAAAGAATCAAAATACAGTTTATGCGTACATCACAAAAACAGATTGGGAGCGTGGAGACAGAAAGAATTTTATATTGAAATCTGTAAGAACTACAGCAAATACTAAAATATCGGTTTTGGGACAAAACGATTTGGTGTGCGAATACCAGAGTGTTATTCCCACTTCTAAATTTAAGCAAACCGATAATGGATTGGAAATGTCAATTGTTAGAGCACAACGAATTTACAATGCAAATGATTGGGATAATCCTATTGTAGTAAAATTGGAAAATGTTGAAACTGCAATGAAACCCGTTGTTCCTGTTACTATAGATCCAATTAGAATTTCGCCAAGCCGAATTGAAATGTCAGGTAAATTGGATGAAGTTGATAGTAGTGAGGATTTAAAAGTTGGGTTTTTATATCGTGAATATGGTGGTTTTCATGAATCAATTTATTCAGATAAATGGGAGATCACAAAACTGAAAAAATATAAAACAGGCGATAATTTTCAAGCAAGTCTTAAAAAATTAAAGGCTGATAAAGATTATCAAATTCGTGCTGTTGTAGAACAAAATGGAGTTCTGATTCCGGGGAAAATTATTAAGTGTAGAAAACTGAAAAAGAAAGCACACTAATATTTCGTGCGAAGGGAAGGATATGAAAGCCAATTTAAATACGGTAAGAAGTAAAATAAAAAGATTAACAATCTTCATAGTGTTGGGAGGAATAATGGTGGCCTGTAGTGCGGGGAATGAAAAAGCTACAAGTAATTTATCCATTATTCCTTTACCAACTGTATCTACTATTTCTGAGAAATCAATTGAATGGATTAGATTTGGAGATATAATTTCAGATAAGCAGTTGGATGAAGAAATTGTAAATCTTTACGAAACAGAATTAGTTAAGTTTATTGATAAAGATGATGTAAAGCAGTTTAAAGTTCATTTAAAGCAGAAGGAAAATTTATCAAAGGAAGAATATCAGTTAGAAATTAACGAAAAATGTGTGGAAATATACTCGGGCTCTAAGTCTGGGTATTTCTACGCTCTACAATCTTTAAAGCAGATATTATTAACAACTCCCAAAGGAGAATTGCCAATTGTAAAAATATCAGATCAGCCAAGATTTAAGTGGAGAGGTTTACATTTAGATGTTAGTCGTCATTTTTTTGGAGTGAATAAAGTAAAGGAAATTCTTGATTGGATGGCTTTTTACAAGATGAATCGTTTTCACTGGCACTTGGTAGATGATCAGGGATGGAGAATTGAAATCAAAAAATATCCAAAACTGACTAGCATCGGAAGTGTAAGAACCGAAACTGATGGAACAACTTATGGACCATTTTTTTATACCCAAGAGGAGATAAAGGAAGTGGTGCGATATGCAGCAG
>JADGFH010000443.1:0-905 GCA_016743925.1 Labilibaculum sp. | reverse complement strand
AGAAATATCGAAGTAATACCTGAAATTGAATTGCCAGGACATGCTATGAGTGTTTTGGCTGCATATCCACAATTAAGTTGTACCGAAAATAAATTTGAGGTAGGTAATACTTGGGGTGTTTATAAAGATGTTTATTGCGCAGGTAAAGAGGAAACATTTGAGTTTATAGAAAATGTTCTTACCGAAGTTATTGATTTATTTCCTTTTGAGTATTTTCAGATTGGTGGAGATGAATGTCCTAAGGATAGATGGAAGGAATGTTCCAATTGTCAGAAAAGAATTCGAGAACAGAACTTATCCAATGAATTCGAATTGCAGGCTTATTTTATTGAACGTATTGCTCACTTTTTAGAATCAAAAGGGAAGGTATTAACTGGTTGGGATGAAATTTTAGAAGGATATTTGCCCGAAAATGCAGTTGTGATGTCGTGGCATGGAATTGAATGTGGCGAAATAGCAGTTAAGGGAGGAAATCCAGCAATAATGACACCAAGAAGCTATGTGTATCTGGATAAATATCAGGGAAATCAAAACTCAGAACCATTAGCAATCGGAGGTTATTGTCCTCTTGAAAAAACCTACAGTTTGAATCCAATGCCCGAAGGATTAACCAAGGATCAACAAGAATTGGTTTTAGGAGTTCAGGCAAATGTCTGGACCGAACACATTCATACTGATGAGCATTTGGATTATATGATCATGCCCAGATTAATTGCTTTGGCAGAAGTGGCGTGGTCGCAAGACGAGAGTAAAAACTTTGAAAATTTTAAGCAAAGATTGTTAAATCATTACCCAATTTTAGATTCTTGGAATGTGAATTATCATATAGAAATTCCTGAAGGAGGATCCAATAATGAACTAATAATTGGTAAAGAAGAATTAAAATTTCAGCTTAAAGATAATGC
>JADGFH010001150.1 GCA_016743925.1 Labilibaculum sp. | reverse complement strand
AAAGTATGGACAAAAACCAGAGATAGAAGATATGTGCATGTTTTTTAAATTTTTATCAGAAGAAAACAACAAAAGTATACACTCATTTGAGGATATTGAAGAGTTAACTACAAAAGCTAATTCAAGAGCAGATAATATACGCATTTCAGGAAACAGTAAAAATACTATCATTAGTATATTTAGTAAAATAATTGTTTTTCAAAATGAAGATGATAACCCAGTTATATATAAAGACCATAACGCTATTGATGTAAAAGGAAAGATTTTAGCAGTAGAGAATGGTGAAACATTTCTTGATATTTATCCAATAATGTCAAAATATGGATTTAAGCAATTTATTTATTTAAGTGGATTTCCAAATATTGCAACTAAAGACTTTTTAGAAGATAAAGATGTTGTATTTTTTTTAGATTTTGATATTGAAGCTATTAGGATTTATGATTCTATTACATGTAAAACAAAACAATTTTTTAAGCCTGATAATATAGAATATTACTTTGAGAATCATGGCAATCAAGAACTTTATAAAAAGCAAAGAACATCATTACTAAATGAACATAGTGAGTTAGATTGGTTATTAAAACTAATGAATAAGTATAGTACCGTTGTTGAGCAGGAGATTATTGGGTGAAACACATAGAATTAATAGAACTACTTTATAAGTATAGAGTATTAATTGATGAGTCATTTAAAGGTGATGATGTTTCTGATATACCTGTTAAGTTAATCGATGAAGTTGCAATATTTCAAAGAGTTGCTAAGAAGTATGAGTTAAGTGATAGTTATGTTCAGTTTGCAAATATGATGCTTAAGCGTGTGGATGCCAATTATAGATTTGGTGATTATAATGAAGAAATTAAGTTATTAATAGAGTTAAAAGGTGACTTTTTGGAAACTGGTTATAAAAACTTATTAACAAGAATAAAAGATCTAGTTAGTACTCTTTATAAGAAAATAGAACAAAGAGACATTTTAATTAATGCAAGAATTAATGACATTATAAACGATAATGAATCAGATATGGAACTCGTTATTAAAGATGCTAAAGATGTAGATAATAGAATAGCTGAACTTATTGATGCTCACTTTGAAAATCTAAAGATATTAGGTACCCAACTAAGAGGACTAGATGATGGTTTAGATGAAATTTTAGTAGATATTGGCTTGGATATGCTGCCATTTACTGAGAATATCCATATGTATAACAAAAGACTTAGTGATTTTATATTGAGAACTGAAAAGAGAAAGCGCCAAAATAAAAAACTACAATCAATTTCCAATAAAATAATTAAAGAAAAAGATAATGAATTAAAAGCTTTAATATTAAGTAATACTCAAATGTATCATCACACTTCAAAAGAGAGGAAAACTGGAATTATTAAACATATTCCTACTTCTTTTGAGCTTGGTAAAACTTCATTTTTAGAGGCTATGAAAAGAGTCTTGTTAATTCAAAAAAAAGATAGAAAAGCAGATAACTCTAAACCATACAAAAAAGCAAAAGTTGTTCAGATGAAAGCAATAAGAATAAAGATACTTCAAGAAGATGTCGCAAAAGATAAACCTGAAGATATATATAAA
>JADGFH010000001.1:4628-36363 GCA_016743925.1 Labilibaculum sp. | reverse complement strand
AGACAGACCTAGAATAGTTATCGATCCAATAGATGTGAAAAAATATTTAAATATCGGAATAAAATAGGTATAAAATGTCAAGACCAATAAAAGTTGGATTAGATTATTTTCCTTTAGACGTAACGATTGATGATAATGTTGAGTTATTAGAAGCTGAACACGGTGTTATAGGTTTTGGAATATTGGTGAAATTATGGCAAAGAATATATCGAAGTGGATATTATCTAAAATGGGATGATGATAGTCGATTATTATTTTGTAAAAATTTAAATATGGAATTAACTATAGTAGATTCCATAATTAACTCATGTTTCAAACGGAATATATTTAGTGGTGATCTATTTAAAAGATTTGGTATACTAACAAGTTCTGGTATTCAGAAAAGATATATTAAGGCTTTAAGTGATTGTAAAAGGAAAAGTATTACACTAATAAAAGAATTTTTACTAGTTAACTCGGAATATACTAAGTTAACTACGGAATTAACCTCTTTAAACTCGGAATTAAGTACACAGAGTAAAGTAAAGGAAAGTAAAGGAAATAAAAGAAAAAGAAAACATAAAAAGGGTTGTTTCAAGAATAATTTCAAAAAACCAGAATTATCTTTTCCTGAAATGGTAAAAATATGGAATAAAGTAACTGGACAAGAGCAAAACGACGATCTATTAAACGAATTTACTCAAAGAACAACTAGACATGAATCATCTTATACTAAACTTATTAGTTTCTTAAAGATAAAAGGCGACTTAAAAGAATCATGTTTGATATATTTTACTAGGACACACAAAAGGTCATCTATGTGTACATTTAAAACCGCTTTAACGCCTAGCAAGTTTGTTGATAATTGGGAATGGAAGGAAGAAAATAATGTCAAAGAATTTAATGGAAAGATTGAACCAGCATATAAACAAAATGCAACAAGTTACAACAATATTACAAAAAGATTTAACTAAATGTATAAAATGTGGTGATGAATTGAGTGATTTGAACTCAACAGAAGTTTGCTACTATTGCACGAATTTAATGCAACTTCCTAAAATATTTCAAAATTTAACAGATTCTTATGGTGTTAAGCAAAGTGTTATAGATAATTTTAATAAATCTTTATTTTTAACTGGAGGTACTGGATCAGGGAAAACATCTTATTTGGTGTTTATGTGTAAATATAGATGGAGGAAAAAATTACTCGCAAAATTTATTAACTTTCCAGATTGGCTGAATCGTGCGAAAATTAATATAAATAATTTGGAAAGATCGGCGGTAAGATTGAAAGAATTTCCAGGACTTCTTGGATTAGATGATATTGGTGCTGAGAAAGGTTCTGAGTTCGTAATTGAAAAACTTTATTTGATCATTGATCATAGACAATCGAACGGATTGCAAACGGTAATTACTTCTAATTTTACGTTAGATGAATTAACTAAAAAAACCGATCCTAGAATAACATCTAGGATTAAGTCAATGTGCATTCAAATGATGTTTAATGGTGATAAAAGATGAATAATACTATTCAAGATTGTTTAAATCAAATACCATCCTCCCAATGCATTGCTACTAAAAAATTAATCAGTAGAGTAAAAAACTATGTCAGAGTTAAAAAGTGCGAATGTAAGCCAAATAAAAGGTGTTGGAAATGTATTTTTAACGAAGAGTTAATGTTAATTGAAATAGATAAGAGGTGAATGATGTCTTACAAAGATATATTCCTAAAAATATCACTACTGAACAATTAGGAGTAGCAATTGCACCAAAAAAATTAACAAAGACAGAATATTTATTGTTAAAGTCTAAAAAACAATAAAATCACACAATATTAGGATTAGTTATTTTATTAAAATAGAAAGGATTATCAAATGAAAGCATTCGATTATTTAGGAAAAGACCAAATTAAAGAAGTTGTTGAACTTGTTAAAAGAAACCCAATAAGATTATTTTGCGGTATTATTAAAAATATTCAACCTTCTGAATTCAATAATAATAAGATTGACCAATCTTATTATATTGTTGCAAACTTGAGATTTGGAATTATATTAAGAAAAAAAACTTTTGATAGTGTAATCAGAGAACTTTTAAAATTTTCATGGTTTAGAAGCAATGTTCCTTTAAACATGGAAATAATGTTTAGTGAATTGGTGGAAGTTTCAAAACAGGCCAATGAATTAAAAAAAGAAGACCCTCAATTATTTCATGAAGATATGAATGAAAAGAATAGGTTTTTCGATAATATTTTTAGTAAAAATGGTGGTAGATTAATAAATACAAATATTCTGGAGGAATTAGATAAACATCCTGGTATAAAAAGCGATGTTATTTGTGTTTTTGAAAAACCTGATTTTGAATTTCCAATAGTAATTATTAATGAATATGTAAGATTTATCAACAACCTTGAAATTGATAATGAAGAAATTATTTATAGACACCCTGGTGATAATCCAATTTCTTACGTTGTTGTTTCAGAACGATTGTTTGTTATGCCAACATTGAAAGAAGGTGAAAAATGAGAATAATAAAATTGTCTTTAAAGGTTATTAGTCAAATTATAATAAATTTACTTTTATCTGTTTTTTGCATAATTGGGTTAGTTTTTGGAATTGTTTTACATGGTTTTAGGTCAGGAATTGAACTTTGGACTATAATTTTTGATAAGGTTGATGGGTGGAAAGTATGAAACCTGAACAAGAGTTTGAAAATATGCTAAAACATGCTGTGGAAATATTTGGTGGTGAATATTCAAAAGTACCTGATACTAGAATGATAAATAAAGACAATAGAAAATCCCACAGAGAGCAAAAAAGACCATTTGACAATACTATATCAAGTAAAAATTTTAATTGGCTTACAGAGTGTAAAATTAATTATGCATCATTAAAACCACATCAAAAAGAAAAAAGAGATAGAATCAATAAATTAAATAAAGGTTTCTTAGTTTTGAGAAAAATAAGAAAAAAAAATAAGATAAAAGTAAAATATAGAATCGAATCTGCAGAAAATAGAAAATTTGATTTCGATAGTTTAGATAAAATGGTAAAGTTTATACTTACTTTAAAACCTGTTGATATAAAATAATAAAAAAAAGGAATACAAAATGAAGATGAAAGAGACTATAGAATTAGTTAAAAAACAAAGATCACAAATTAAATCACTTCAAATAAAACTGGGTCAGGAAAAACATTCAAAAAATTTACTAGAAATTAAAATCAATAATTGTGATAAACATTTGAAAGATTTGAAGGATAAATTTAATAATCTATCTAAAGAAATTGATGATAAAGATGATTATATATCAGATTTTAACAAAAAAATTACTAGTGACATTTTATCTATCAGAAAAACACAAAGTAATTTGATTTTTTATCTTGTTGAAAGAATTGGATTTATGATATCATCTTCTAAATTTCTTTCATGGATATTCAAATGGGAATCAACCTCAAAATATGATATGGTTAAAAATAATGGTAAATAATAAAACATATCGTGATACCATCAAAAAGTTTGGGGTAACCTCACAATTAAGATTACTACAAGAAGAGTGTGCAGAATTAATTGTTGCTGTAAATAAGATTTTCAGGAAACAAAGTTATCATAATTTTTATGAAGAATGTGCAGATGTAGAAATAATGTTAGAACAGGTAAAAGTGATGTTTCCAAAAAGTATTGAAAAGATTAATGAAATTAAAATTCAAAAATTAGAAAGATTAAAGGGATTATTAAATGAGTAATAAAGATATAATTGGAAATGAAACATTTATACAACAATGTATTATTGAAGATGAAAAAGGTAATAATTATATTTTTTCTGGAATACCTCAAGTTGAGT
This sequence comes from Labilibaculum sp., assembly GCA_016743925.1. GTDB lineage: Bacteria > Bacteroidota > Bacteroidia > Bacteroidales > Marinifilaceae > Labilibaculum. The sequence continues at coordinate 32,546 of JADGFH010000001.1, read as the reverse complement.
TTGGTAAAAAAATTAAAGTTAAAAGTGTTTCTTTTACAAAACCTGTAAAAAATAGATATTTTGAAAAACTTGATAAATTATTAAAAAAAGGTGATTGTGAAAATGAAGAAAAATGATTTTGTAAATAAATACTACTTTTATCTTGCCGTTTTAACTATGAATGAATCTGTTTTAGTTGCAAAAAATAATAAGCCAAAGGCCTTGAAGCAAAATTTATCCGGTGTTGTTCATGGAAATAAAGCAGGTCTTTTTGATCCAAATATGATTAAAAAACAATTTGGGATAAGTAATGTTGTTGGTTGGGAAACTCATTTGATGATTCAAGATTTTAAATTAATATCAAAACAACAATTTGATGTAATAAATAATTTTAATTTGAGTCAATCCACATCAAATAAAATAATGGATTAATAAAATAAATTTTCAACTAATGTCTAAATGTTATTCTTATAATTTTTTAGACATTAGTTCTTTTATTAAAATAACTATATTGAATATTAAAACTTTTTTTGATGAAAGGATAAATAAAATTGACAAAAGGATTAGATAGAATAGATGAATTACGTGATCAATACCAAATATATGCCAAGCAAATGAAAGGTGTTAATGACGATCACTCAAAAATTTATTTAGATATTTCAAAAGAATTAAAATCATTAAAAAATAAAATTATTCAGGATATGGATATTGTCTTAAATAAAAAACAAGAAACGTTATTTTGAATATAAATATCAAAGTGTTTAGTTTATATATATTACAGGAGTATTATTTTGACAAAAAGATCGAAGGCAACTATAGCTCAAAAGATAAAAAGAGTTTCAGAAGTTTACAACATGCTATTGTCTGGTAAATCAAGAACACAGATTTTACAAATTATTACAAGAAAGTATAAAGTTTGTGAAAGTTCTTGTGATAAATATATATCAGAAGCACGAAGAAAATTAAAAAGATACATTGAAAAAGATATGACAACAGGGCTTCGTAAAAGATTAGCAAGAAGGGAATTGATGTTTTCAAAGGCATTTGAAGATGGTAAAATTGACCTTTGTTTAGAAATTGAAAAAGATACTGCAAAAATTGAAGGACTTTATACAGAAAAAATAAAAGTTGATAATACAAATGTTGTCAGTGATTTTTCTAATATGAAAAATGAAGATTTGGAAGAACAATTAAAATTATATCGTGGTATAAATGACCAAATGAAAGAAAAAATTAATAATGATAAAAAGGTTTTAAAACAATAATGATAATGAAAAAAGAAATAAGACACAAAGTCTATAATAAATACAACGGACATTGCTCTTATTGTGGATGCGAAATAACATACAAACAAATGCAAGTAGACCATATAATGGCAGTATATAGAAATTATCCAGATAGCGAACTTGAAAGGCAAAATATAACGAGAGGGAGAGACATTATTGAAAACTATAACCCTGCTTGTAAAAGTTGCAACTCAAGCAAGGGTACACTATGTATTGAAAAATTTCGGAAACAACTAATGAAAAGGCTTGACAATCAAAGGAGGGATTCTTCACAATTTCGTATATTGGAGAGATATGGAATAATTAAGCAATCTAAGCAAAATGTTCAATTCTATTTTGAACATATAAGCGACACTTCCAATGAAAATAAACAAAGGAGATAATAAAAATGAGCATAGTAACAAAGGAAATAATACAAAAAGAACTGATAAATCAACTGATAAAAGGTGTTGAAATAGAAAAAGATGTACTAATAGAAAAAATAGACAATCTATATAAGAATGTCACGGGACAAAGTGTTCCGTCTGCACGCAGTTGTTGACTTGACACGCTCAGGCGGTAATGTGATAAACCAAGGAGAACAAAATGGGAAGTACAAATGACTATATAATAGAAAAAATAGAAAAAATAACTATTGATGAATTTTTGAGAGGTCTAATAACAGATAGCGATTTAGAAGAGGTTGTGTCAACACTAGATATGATAGCGAGAGAGAGTGGTTTGAAAATAGAAATGTATAACAAAGATAGAATAAGACAATACCCGGCATAAGCCATCCGTATAATGCATCATGGATCAGCGACCACGATAAAGAAAGGAATAAAATAATGGAAAAAGCACAAAGAACTCCTATAGAAGATACAAGAAAAGAAGCACTCGAACACTACGAAAAAATAAGTATAGAAGCAGGTGATTGGCATAGTTTTGTAGTAAAAGCAATAAAAGCATATAATGATAGTCTAGATTATCGTTTTAATAAAACTCACGAAATATTAATGAAAGAACCACCAAAAAAATTTAGTGGACTGTTATCAATAATAAATAATAATGGAGAAAATATAATGAAAAGAGAAAAAGTAACAAGTAGTAATATTGAATCAATAGGTTACGATGAAGAAAAAGAAATACTTGAAATTGAATTTATAAACGGATCTGTATATAGATATAATAATTTTCCAGAAATAAAATTTAGTTCCATGATTAGATCTAACTCTATCGGTTCTTATTTTCATAAAGTAATTAAAGGAAATTTTAAAGGTTATAAAGTTGAAAACGAAGAATTAAAAACAATAAAAAAGAAATTTTTTGAAAAAAGTGTAACTGTTAATTATATTGAATACAATGTAAGTGATAAAGAAATTAATATTTATTTAAGAAATGGTGGAATTGTTAATTTAAAAAATATTTCTGATAGTTTTGTAAATGATATTTTCAGATGGGAATCTTTAGAATATAAATTAGAAGGTAAATAAAAAATATAATTTGAAAAAACTTTCCTACAGAGAAGTACAGGAACAAATGTTTAGACTGGAAAGAGAACTTGCATTGAGAAACGCAAGAGTATCTTTTTGGTCATATTGTCAATTAAAAGCTCCTGATTTTTATAAAATAGATAGACCTCATTTAATTGATTTGTGTAATTTACTGCAACTTTTTTGGGAAGATAAATTATTAAAACCTGATGGAAGTGCTTTTTCAAAACTTATGATAAATATGCCACCTAGATTTGGAAAATCTAGAACTCTTATTTTATTTTGTTCATGGATTCTGGGAAATGAAAAAGAGACTAAGATAATTACCGGAAGTTATAATGATAAATTAGCACAAAGATTTTCTAAATATACCAGAAATATGATTCAAGAAGAAAAAAATTCTCCAGAACAACTTGTTTATTCTGATGTTTTTTCTGATATAAAAATAAAACAGGGAGATGGTAGTTATTCAACATGGAGTTTAGAGGGTGAATTCTTTACATATTTAGGAACTGGATTGCAGGGTACTGTTACTGGTGTAGGTTGTGATCTTGGTATATTAGATGACCTAATTAAGGGTAAAAGTGTTGCATTTAACGCTAATGCTTTAAATGATATTTGGGATTGGGTCGCTGACACTTTTTTGTCAAGACTTGAAGAAAAAGGTAAACTGATAATAAATATGACGAGATGGTCAACAGGTGATCCTTGTGGAAGATTATTAGGTGAATTTAAACCTTCCGGTGAAGATGTAAAAGATGTTTCAGAGCCAGAAAACTGGTATGTTCATAAACTTGAAGTATTGAAAGATGGTGTTTTGTTGTGTCCCGCTTTACTTTCACAAGAAACTTATGACAATAAAAAATCTATAATGGATGATGCAATATTTATGGCTAATTATCATCAAAAAGCAATTGATAAAAAAGGAAGATTATATAAAAAATTTAAAACATATAAATATATACCATTAGATGAAAATGGCAATCCTGATTTTGATTATATGCAATGTTATATTGATACAGCGGATCAAGGAAAAGATTTTCTATGTGCAATAATTGCTGGAGTAAAAAAAGAAAAAGATGCAATTTATAGATATGTTGTTGATATTTATTATACTGACAAAGGAATGGAAATAACAGAACCAGCCACAGGAACTTTTATTCTAAAAAATAATAGAATGTATGGATTTCCTATAAAAACTACAATTGAATCAAATAATGGTGGCCGTGGATTTGGGCGTAATGTTAAAAAATATATTGATAGAATAAACTCAAAAGCTGCAAAGATAAGGCTTTTTCATCAAAGTGAAAATAAAAATGCAAGAATCCAAACTGGATCAAGTGATGTTATGAATTATATAATTTTTCCAGAAAATTGGAAAATAAAGTTTCCTAATTATGCAAATGTAATGGTAAATTATCTAAGTACTGGTGGAAATATACATGATGATGGGCCTGATACTACAACAGGATTAGTTGAGGTTACAGATAATTATAAATATAAAGCGAAAGCGGGGATTGCAATATGAGCGATATAATAAACGATTTAACAAATGTAGGTTCTATTAACAGTTCCATGAAACAGATAATTATGACCTTGAAAAATGGATCTAACAAGATTACAAATCAGATAATCAAAGATCTAATTGTTTGCACAAAAAAAAGAAGAAAAGAACAAGTAGATGATTATCTTTCATATACAGGTAAAGCATTAAAAATTGATAAAAAAGAGCAAAAAAGAAAAGATGGTATAAATAATAAAATAAAAAATGATTTTAGAGGTGATATTGTCGATACTTTACAAGGATATGTTTTTGGTGAACCAATTATATATAAGGCAAATATCCCTGGTAATGATGAAAAGTCAAAAGAAATGCAAAAGACAATCAGGCATATTAATTATATAAATGATTTTCCTGATTTAGATTCTGAAACCGGTAAAAATGCTGGAATTTGTGGTTTTGGTGCTAGAGAAGCGTTTATTGACAATACTAATACAGATATTCATTTGGTTGATGTTCCGCCTTGGGAATGTATATTTGTAATTGATCCAACACTTTCTGGAGAACAGTTTGCATTAAGACTATATAAAATTGAAATAAAAGAACCTGATGGTAATTTTTCTAAAAGATGGCGTGTACATTGGTACGATTCAGAAAAGATTACTGTCTATGTTCAGAATGATAGAGGTGATTTTATTTTAGATAGTAGTGTTGATGTTAACCCATATCCTCACTTATTAAATGGAATACCATTATTTAAATTTAAAAATAATAAAGAGGAGTTGAGTGATTTTAAAAAAGTTGAATCCTTAATAAATGGTTATGATATGGTTTTAAGTTATAACCAGGACGAAACTGAAGCTCTTAGAAACGCATATTTATTATTAATCGGTGTAGAGTTAGATCCTGATGATGCAGAACAGGTAAAAGAAACCGGAACAATGGAAATTCCTAAAGATGGTGAGGCTAAATTTATAACAAAAGATATTAATGGAGAATTTAACGAGAATCATCTTTATAGGCTGGAAAAAAATATATATAAATTTTCAAAAGTTCCTAATTTTCTTGATAAAGAATTTCAAACATCTTCCGGGATAGCCTTAAAATATAGATTATTACCACTTGAAAATAAGGCAATATCAAAGGAAAGAAAATTTTCCAATGCATTAAAGTATCAATTCAATTTAATTTCGGATTATTTAAACAAGAAGCAAATGTTTTTTGATCCAAAATCAATTACTTTTACTTATACAAGAAATTTACCTATAGATATAGGGTCAGAGGCAGAGGCAACAACAAAATTAAAAGGTATGGTTTCAGAAGAAACAAGATTATCACAATTATCTTTTGTTATAGATCCAAAACTTGAAATTGAAAAAATGAAAGAAGATGCAAAAAGTTTTCCTAATTTGGATGAGATTCAATAATGGCGAAATCAATAGAAATACCATTTGACTTTTCTAACAGAATAGCAAACAAAATATTATTCAGGCATGAGGTTATTTTGTTAGATCAGTATAAAATTGCTTTAGAAAATATAAGAAAAGACATATCAATTCTTTATTCTAAATTCTCAAAATCAGGAATTTTAATTAGTTCTGATGCATATAAATTTAATCGGTTGGGAAAAGTTGAACAGGATATAGTAAAAGTAATGAACGATCTTTTAAAAAGTACTGATATTGTAATAGAATCTTCCATAAATAAAACATTCAAAGGAGTCTATAAAAGCGATGAATATATTTTAAATATTGGATCAAATAGAAATTTTGATTTTTCTGGTGTTAATAAAGAAAAGATTTCAGAAATATTAAATGGTACTGCAGATAAAATAAAATGGCCTGCTAGACATATAAAAAATATGGCTGATAGCACAGCGAGAGTTCAATCAACTTTAATTCAAGGAATAGCCAGTAATAAAACTTATACTCAGATTTCTAAAGATCTGGCAAGTGAAATGGGAATTTCATTTAGAAAAGCAAAAAGAATTATAAGAACTGAGGGACATAGATCACAAGAATCTGCACACGATCTTTCCAGAAATCAGATTGCAAATGATATTAGAGAAGATAATCAAACAATTGTTAAAAAAATATGGGATTCTATAATAGACAAATTAACAAGGGAACAGCATAATCACGGTGGACTTGATGGACAAAAAAGGCTTTATGATAAGAATTTTACGTATGGTTCATATAAAGCAATGTTTCCGGGAAGTTTTGGTGTTGCCAAGATGGATATAAATTGTAGATGCACTACAAGAACGATCATTGATAACCCTGAATTTAGTTTTGATGATACTTTAGTTTCTTTTAATAAATTAAATGATTACATTGGTATTGAGTCTTAAATTTAGAATTTTAATAATTAATCGGAAGGAAGATTATGAAAAAAGAATTTGTTTTGAAAAGAGTACTTGTCGGAATTATAATGGTCATTTTATTGTTAGCGACTCTGAGTGCTGGTTGGGTCTTAACCATCGACCGTGATTATTGTTGCGGATGTGAGACCTGTGTAGATATATGCCCCGTTCAAATGCTAGAGTTGCACGAAGGTGCTGTTAGAATTATTCCAGGCATGGAAGATGATTGTTTAGGGTGTGAGGAATGTGTTGACGCATGTCCGTATTATGGTGCTGTTTTGGAATTAGAAGAACAATAACGAATTATGTCTGCAAGAAATCGTGGTGATTGTTCTAGTTATATTTACTTGTTTTTTTAATAATATTAACGTTATATTTAGTAATAAATGAACTTAAAGATATAATCTTTAGGGGCAAACCAACCAAAAAATGTACTTATGGGGTAATTCTTTCACTATAGGGGCAAAAATCAAAGAAGGAAATTATGGAATTAACTAAAGTAAATGAGCAGTTAAAAACTTTAAAAGAAAAAAATCCAGATGTATTTAATGCTCTTCCTGATTTTATAAAGGAAGATATTGAAATTACAGGTGATTCTATTAAAAGTTTTATAGAAACAGACATTGGTAAATCTTGGCTCAGTTCAAAGACTGATTCAGAAATTTCAAAAGGTGTCGATTCTTATAAAGAAAAAAATTTTAATATTGCCGTTGATAAAAAAGCAAAAGAATTAGCGGATGAAAAATACAAAGAAATGAACCCTGAGGAAACCGAAGACCAAAAAAGAATCAGAGATTTAGAGGAAAATATTAAAAAATCAGATAAAGATGCTAAAAGTTCAAGATTGAAAAATATTGCAATGGGACTTTTGTCTGAAAAAAAACACTCTGATTTTAACCACCTTATTCCAAACTTTATTGGTTCAGATGAAGAAGAAACTAAAAGTAATGTCGAAAAGTTTATTGCTGGAGTAGATACTTATGGAACTAATTTAGTTACTGCAACAACTGAACAACTAGCAAAAAAGTTTGGAAGAAATCCAGAAGATTTAAACAATAGTGGTGGCGGTGATGGTGGCGGTGATGGTCAAGAAAATTACGGATTTGATTATGGTGATGAATAAAACTAGTATGTAATTTATAATTATATAGGAGATTTGTTACATGTCATTACTACAAGGAAATCAGCTAACAATTACAGAGTTAGCAAAAAGAGTATCAGATAAAGGTGTTGCAACTATGGCGGAGGTTTTAAACGAAACCAACGATTTTTTAGGTGTTGCTCCTTTTATTAAAGCCAATCAAAAAACTGGTCATGTTGGAACAGTTAGACAGTCATTACCTTCTGGTGCATGGCGTAAATTGAATTCTGGTGTTGACCAAGAGAGAAGTGATTCAAAAGAAGTTACAGAATCAATTGGAATGTTAGAAGGTTATTCAGATATCGATGTTAAATTAGCAAGATTATCTGGCAATGTTAATGCTTTCAGAGCTCAAGAAGATATGGCTTTTGTTGAAGGTATGGGCCAAACTTTTGCATCAACTTTTATTTATGGAAATACTGACACTGACCCTGAACAATTTGATGGTTTAGCACCTAGATTAAATGATCTTTCATATGGGAATGTTATTGGTTCTGGTGGTACTGGAAATGATCTCTCTTCATTGTATATAGTTCAATGGGGAATTAACAAAGCACACTTTATTTATCCAGAAGGTTCTGTCGCTGGTATGTATTATAAAAATAAAGGACAGATGTATACAAAAGATGCAAACAATAAAGATTATGAAATTTTTAGAAATCACTTTCACTTGGATGTTGGTTTGTTTGTGCATGATGATCGTTGTATTATCAGAATAGCAAATATTGAAACTTCTGGATCAACAAATATTTTCGATCCTGAATTACTTATTCAGGCATTACGTTTGTTACCAAATAAAGGTATTGGAGCAGAAATCTATGGTAATAGAACAATCCTTGGTCAAATGGATTTGGATATTATTAATAAAGCAAATGTTCAATATTCTCCTGGTAATCCTTATGGTAGACCTCCAGAATCTTGGCGTGGTTTTCCAGTAAAACAGGTTGATGCAATTTTGAATACAGAATCAGCCGTTTCTTAATCGTTAATATTTAATAGGAGAAAAGTAAAATGATTTTAGACGCAAAAGAGTTATTTTCAGAAGATCAAGCCTTGACTTCTGTTGGTACAGCTCAATCAACTAATCAAATAGATTTCAATGTTACTAATCCAAATAAAGGTGCTGGTACACCTGTTTGGTTGGTATCTGTTGTCTCTGAGGCGTTCACTTCTGGCGGAGCAGCAACACTTGATATTCATTTAAGAGATTCTGCAGACAATTCAACTTATGCAGCAATTTTAAAATCTGCACAATTTGCTTTAGCAGATTTAACACTTGGTAAATCACTTCTAAAAGTTCCTTTACCAGCCGATTTTAGACGTTATCTTGATGTTGGATATGTTGTTGCAACTGCAGCATTTACAGGTGGTAAAGTAAATACATTTTTAACTTTAACACCAGAAGCATATTAGCAGGAGAAAAAAATGAGTTTTGAAAAGTTTGAATTTAAATGTCTTAATGAGTGTCAGTTTCGAGATAGAAGATATGTTAAAAATGAAACTGCTTATTTTTATGCAAAAGAAAAAGATATTAAAGAAGTAATTCCAAAACATTTTGTTCTAATTTCAAAAGTCGATGATAAAGTAAAAAATGCGACAAAAAAATCTGTTGATGAAATGAGTAAAAAAGAATTACTTGTTTATGCTTTAAATGAACTTGATTTTAAAATTGGCAATAGTTTAGGAAAACCAGTTGTTCTTGAAATGGTTAAACATAAAATCCAAGAACTTAAAGATGAAAAAACAACAGAATAATAACTGAGGTTTTTATGATATGTTCAGTAGAAGAAGTTAAAAAGTTCCTAAGAATTACTAGTACGGAATATGATACTTTTATAAAAGATTCTTTAATACCTTTGCAAGATTGGATTGAGGAATATTGCAGAAGAGATTTTATTTCAAAAAGAGTAAGATTTAGATCAAATGAATTGAAATTTGAAAACTCATCAAATACAATTATTAATGAGGATGGAGATTTTGGAAAATTTCAATTTGTTGCTGGTATTGATATAGTTGTATCAGGTTCTTTTAATAATGAAGGTTTGAAAACCGTAGGAACAGCTTCTTCTACTGAATTAGAAATTGATATTGATTATGATGATTTTATATTAACCGATGAAGATAGTACAATACATGATTTTATTTATTACATAGATATATCAAAAAAGCAATATCCAAAAGGTTTAAAATTAGTTTTTTCAAAATTAATCGGATATAATATTCAAAATATGTCAATGAATGCAGATGATCAGAGAAAAAAATCTGAAAATTTTAAGGGTTATTCTTATGTAAATGGCGGGTCTGTTTTGGTTGATGATGGCAGTTATCCTAATGCCTTAATGATGGATTTAAAAGCCTTTCGTAATAGAAAGGTTGTTTTGAAATAATGAGTAATTCAAATGCTATATCAATGGATTTTAATAACGACCTAAATAGAATTGTTGTTGATTACTGGAATAAAGTTGATGATAAAAACTTAAAAAGACCTTTAAGAATTATTGGTGAATTATTAAGAAGTTCTATTCTTGAAAATTTTAGACAAGAAGGTCGTCCTGAAAAGTGGAAAAGATCAGTTCGCGCAATGATGAATGATGGATTAACATTAAGTTTATCTGGTCGTCTAAAGGGTTCAATTAGTTCTCGGGTTGAAAATCAAAGAGTTTCTGTATACAGTGATGTAATTTATGCAGCAACACAACATTTTGGTGATCCAAAAAGAAATATTCCAGCAAGGCCGTTTATGATGATTCAAGATTCTGATTTTATACAGGCTATGAAAATAATAAAATACTATATAGTTAAGGCGTAAAATGATTAATTCAAAAAAAATAGAATTAAAAACTAAAGTTGAAAAATATTTAAAAGACTATGATAACGCAAATAGTCTTTTAAATCAAATAAATGATATTGATAAAATGGTTGAAAAAATAGAGTCCATAGATCTTAGTAAAGATTTGAAATTTAATGTAAAATTTTCATTTCTAAGTGATAAAAAAAAGTTTATTAAACAACTTTTGTCAAACATTGAGAATAAAAGAGAGTTAATCTTAGCCGAATGTGAAAAGGTTTAGAAATGCCAACAACAATTGTTGATATAAATAGGTTAGTTTCTAGTGGTGTTTCCGGAATAGAGGTTGATGAAACATTTACTGTTCGTTCAATATATATGAGAATACAGCCTGTATCTAATAATGAAAATTTGTTCCAACTTGCATCAGGAATAGAGGTTGATTTTGATACTGGAATTCTTGATTTAACTGGATTTACGAGTCCTTATGCTGAATTGACAGAAATTGATACCAGTATAGAATCTGGATGGTATGGGTTGCGAATATCTCAGTCTGATGGCATTACAGCCGATTCTATAAAATGGTTTGAGAATAGTGGTGGTTTTGGAGATTTAAAAGCATATAACATGATGCTTTTTCAAAATGAAATGTCTAGTGTTGATTTTGATTGGCTTGATAACAATCCAGATGCAACCGCTTTAGAGATTAGACAGAAGTTTGGTTTGTATATACCAGTTGATAATGATCCTGTTATGGTGGGGTTGGTCTATAAAGGTGAAAAACTTGATAATAATATTGAAGGTAATGGAGATTACTTATTCAATATTGCTCAGGGGGATGAGGATGATATCCCTAGAACGTTTACAAAAGCATCCGGTAATCCAACTATAAACGGGTCAGAAATTATATTCGCTGCTGGAGAAGTTCAATCGGTAAGAGATAACTCTTACTGGGATTACGGTGTATTGTACATGGTGGATTGTGAAGTATCTAATATTGCTGGCACTCAAGGAGTTATTCTCCCATATGATGGTGGAAGTCCAGAAGGAGCACCATATAGACAGATAGCATATTCTAATGGGGTATATAAATACATATATAGACCGGGGTACGCTGGCGGTAACCCTGTGTATATTTATACAGATATAAATACGTCTTGTACGGTTATAGTAAATAGTATAAGAAAAATCACTTTAGCAACCATAAATGGAGCAGTCTGGGAAGTAGGTCAAGCAGAAGTAATCACAGATTCTGGCGGTAATTTTGACACAAAAAACATAACAGATTTAGAAAAATTAATTGTTGATGCTATTAATGCAGATACAACAATTGGTTATCTTGGTTTGCCTGCAGAGCGTGAAGTTGGACAACTTTATACAAGTCCTTATGATTTATTGGTTAATCTTCCATCAATTTTTGTAGAAATAATATCTATGGATATTAATAAGATAAAAAAATCTGGAAATGGTTCTATAATATCACAATTTGAGGATCATAAGGTAAAAGTTTATTTACTTAGTCCTTTTAAAAAGACCTCAACAACAAAAACTGGAATTTCAACCATGATAGTTGATTGCAGTAATTTGCTTTCAGGAAATAAGTTTGGTTTAAGTGATATCCATGGAATGATGTTGAATTCTTGCAATGAGATTGTTAAGGCAAATTTGGAAAAAAATAGTCAAGAATTTGATATGTTTTATGTATGGGAAATGAATTTTACTTTAACATATTTTAGAAAGGTGCAACAATGCGTATAAATGTATATGATCTTAAAACATGCAACAATTCAGTTGGCTTTAGCACAGTCGGAGTTCTTGTTGTTGAAGGCGGTGGAGTTGAGGAAACTATTGAACAAAATATTTATGAATTGAAATGTGCTAAATCTAAAGAAATTGCAAAACGTGTTCAGGGTGGAAGTAAATTTGAAGTTCGTGCAGTTCTTTCTGATTCTGATATTTCTAGTATGGAACAGCAATTAAATGCCACATTGGACGGAATGAAACTTTTAAATAGAAAATTAACTTATTGCACTGATGCAATACAAAGCGACAATTCTGTTATAAAAGAAGTTCATAGATTTGAAAAAGTTCAAAATATTCCAGATGTTCCTGTAAATTTAAGTGCAGAAGAAGCATTTTATTTACAAATGATATTTGGGTCAACAAGTCAATCAATTTTTATAATAGGTGATTATAAAGATGATGATTTTACATCAGTTTCTAACAAATCATATGCTGTAAATTCTAGTAATAAAGCAATAAATAATATTTTACCAGTATCACCAACATTAAATGATGAGATATATGTCTTTGATGCTCAAGATACTTTTTCAATAAATAATTGTACGATTAATGGTAATGGTAAAAATATTGATGGAAGTGCTACAAAGGTATTATCATCTTCACAAATTATAAAATTTACCTATAATGGTACTCAGTGGATTTCAGAAGTTTTAAATAATTAGGAGAAAAAAATGAGAATTAATGCAAAAACACTTAAACAAGAACAAACAGATGTTGTTGACGCTGGAACTGTGGCCTTTACTGGAACAGAAATAGGTATTGAAGGTGGTGGTATTGAAGCAACTATAACAGATCATATTCTAGAAAAAATGATTGCTTCGAGTAAAGAACCTGAAAAAAGAATAAAAGTTGGATCTTCTCTTGAATTTATGATAATGGTTTGTAGTTCAGATCAGGAACTATTAGCTTTAATGCTAAATGAAGTTGTTTCAACAAAAACAATTTTGACAAAATCAACTATTACACCAAAAGTCTTAGATTTACATGCAATAACATTTCAAACAGATTTACCTGATAATCCTGATTCTAACACTTTAGAAACTTGGATTGCAACTGGATTAAACTTTACTGGAGAAATAACACCAGCCTTAAATGCTGAGGAAGAATGGTATCTACAGTTAAAATGTAATTCAACTTCTGCTTCTGAATTAAGTATAGTACAGAGTTAGAGATGTCTTGTTTTATTGACGAATCAAATTGTACAGTATGTGAAGTTTGTATTAGTGAATGTCCTGTAAATGCAATTACTATGGGATTTGTTTATCCGGTTGTCAATGATGATACCTGTACTGATTGCGGTATTTGTATTGACGAATGTCCAGAAAGCTGTATAAGTGAAAAATAAATTTTTTGAAATAATAAAATATCTTGGAGCAATTGGAATTGGTGTATTTTTAATTGTTCTAGGATCATATATGAATAAGGTGGATGGAAATACTGATAGTATAGGAATAAACAAAACAACTATTATTCAACAAAAACAATATATTGACGATGCAAAATCACTCGCTTTGACTGGAATAAATAAATCAAGAGAAGCCTGTACTACAGCTAATGATGCAAAACAAAGTAATATTGATCTTACTATTAAGTTTGATGGACTTTTGAGTAGTATTAATGATCTTAAAGAAAGTTTTGCTGCATCAAAAGAAAGAGATGAAAACTTTAAAAATCAAATAAATGAATTAAAAGATTTGATTAAAGAGTTGAATAAGTGATTTCCAATAAAGAAAATTTTATTACCATGAAAGAACTTGAGTGCAAGTGTTGCGGTGAGGAATATCACGATAAAACTTCGTTTGAAATGATTAATAACGCTAGAAATATCGCTGGTATTCCTTTTATTATAAATTCTGGACATAGGTGTAAATCAAACAATATTAAAAGTAATGGTGCAAATAAATCATCTCATTTAAAAATTGCATTTGATATAGCCTTTAAAAATAACAAAGATAGACTTATTATTATATCTGCATTGATTCGGGCTGGATTTAAAAGAATTGGTGTATATAAAAACAAAAAAATTATACATGCCGATAATATTTTAGAAAATCCATATCCATCTTTTTGGGTAAAATAAGGAATAATATTTTGAATAAAATAATAAATTTAGTAAAAATTGGTTTAGCAATTATAAATAAAGTTCTACCAGATCCACCAAAGCCAATTATAGAAATAGAACTTCCTGAATTAAGTTATACTGCAGATAATAATTTAAATTTATCAAAATTAGTCAGTGATGCAGTTTATAAGTTAGGTTCATTTTCGCATTTAATTAAGGCTGGTTTTGAATGGGATGGAGCAAGTATTCCAAAATGGGCTTGGATAATAGTTGGATCACCTTTTGAACCTAGATTTATGGTTGCAAGTGCTATCCATGATGATATGTATAGACAATGCATGAATAGAGCAAACGCAGACCTTTATTTTTATTGGATTCTTTTGAAATCAAATGTTGATCAGAAGGTTGCGGAAAAAATGTATTATGCCGTTAGAATTGGTGGATATAAACCATATAACAAATATTTAAAATTAAAAAAAGGGACTACAAATGACTAAAGAGTTTTTAGAATATGAAGGAACAGAATCTTTAACAAAACTCAAAATAAAACATCTTACTCTAGGAGGTATGGAAGTTTATAATAAGCATGATTTGTTAAATAAACCTTTTACTGTAAATGAGTTAAGAATAAAATGTGTTGAAAATAAAGATTTATGTATTGATCTATGGAAGGTATCTTTTTTTAATGAATTCCCTGGGATTGATAAAATTCAATTTGTTCCTTTTTGTATGGGAGTACAGGCTTATTTGGGGGAGTTTTCAAGGCTCTTGTCAGACTCCGAGATATAGAAAAAAAATTCCCAAAATTAGCAAAACCACAAAAATCAAACATTAAAGAAGTTTTTTTATACAAAAAATATATAAAATCTTTAGTTGAAAGCGGTTTTGGTAATTACGAAGAATGTAAAAACGCAGATTTTATTGAGGCTATGACTTATTATTATGTGGTTAATTTCAAAACAAGAGCAGATATTAACAGGGAGTTTTTAAGCGGTGGCAAATCAAAATGAAAATCTAAATATTGATGTTGTTTTAGGTCTAAATAAATACAAAATAGGCTTGACAACCATGTTGCAGATGGGTAAAAAGACAGGTATTCTTTTAAATAAAGCCTTATCTGCAGAGGTTGATGTTGACATAAATGCATTTAGAAAAGATATGGACAATATGGAAAAAGTCTATAAATCTTCTCTTGATGACATGGAACAGCAAAACGATGAATTTCAGAAATCCACAAAAAAAAGTTCAGATGGTTTAAAAAAGTTCACTGATAAAGCAAAACTTGCAGGTGCTGCATTATTAGCAACTTTTGTTATAGCCACCAAAAAAGCAATAGATGTGGGCAAAGATTTTACTGCAACAATGTCAAATTTAGAAGCGATTTCCGGAGCAACAAATAAAGAATTAAAGTCAATGTCAGACAATGCTGAACGACTTGGTAAGTCAACTAAATTTACAGCAACACAAGTTGGAAATTTACAGGTTAGTTATTCTAAACTTGGATTTGCTCCAGATCAAATAAATGATGTTACTGGAGCAACTCTTGCTTTGGCAGCTGCTACAGGTGAAGAGCTTGCACAATCTGCAGAAGTTGCTGGAGGTACTTTAAGAGCATTTAATTATGAAGCAGAGCAAACGGCAAGGGTTACGGATGTAATGACCGCTTCATTCTCAAATTCAGCCTTAAATTTGAATAAATGGCAAATAGCGAGTTCATCAAGTGCAAAGGTTGCACAAATGTCCGGTTTAGAGGTTGAACATCTAGCAGGAATTCTTGGAACTTTATCAGATAATAATATAAGTGCAAGCACAACTGGAGTTGGTGTTAGAAACATATTATTAAAAATTAATGAGCAGGGATCTGAACTTAACTCAATTCTTGGTGGTGGAGTTTCAAATTTTGATGAATTTATTAAAAGATTAGAAGTTGCCAGGGGTGATTCAGAAAAATTTGCAAAGGCTCAAAAATCTGTAGGAACTGAAAACACTGTTGTTTTCTCAACATTGGTTAGTAATATTGATAAACTAAAGACAAGTTCTGATTTATATTTTAATTCTCAAGGTACTGCATTTGATAAAATGAATATACAAATGGATAATCTTGAAGGTGATTCCCAACAATTAAATTCAGCAATTGAGGGACTTGGAATAACAATATTTAAAGAATTGAATCCTAATCTAAGAACATTAGTAAATTTAACAACAGAATGGTTTCTTAAACTACAGGAAACAACTTTAGAAACAACAATTAGACAATTAAAAGAATTAGGTGCTTCGGCAAAAGATTTAGAAACTTTACAGATGGGTGTTTCTATACAAAGTGAACTGCAAAAGATTCTTGACACTCAAGAATTAGTTGATAAAATGTTTAAAAATATTGGTGCTTCTATACAAGATGTAGATCTAGCAAAACAAATAACCGGATTAGATAATATAAGAGAAATTCAAAGTACAAATTTAAAAGTAAATGAATTAAATAGGGATGCTGTTATAAAAGGACTCGAAGACATAAAAAAAGAGTCTCAAGAAATTGCATCTTTGGGTTATGAAGAAGTTGAAAGCAAAAAAGATACGTTAGAATTTTTGGCTAGACAACAAATTGAATTAAAAAAACTTCTTGTATACATAGATACTTATGAAAAAGCAAATAAAAGTTTAAATGATACACAAGAAAATATAACAGACAATACAAAAAAAACTGCAAGTTCATTAAAGGAAGTTGAAAAACCATTAAGGCCAATTGTTGAACATGTTATAGATATCGATAATGAACTTGAAAACGCAATAAATCCACTTGAGGCATTAAATGGACATGCTTTGAATCTTTTAAACAGATTTATTCAAATTGAAAAAATTGGTAAACTTCCAGAATTACCAGAAATGCAACAACAAGATACAGGTGTAGATTTTGGAATGATCGGTTTTTTTGATGGTATGAAAACACTTATGGGAAAATCAGGTGAATTGTCAGATGAAACAAGAGAAAAAGTTGCAGAAGGAATGAGATCTGGAATTGATCAATTCGGTCAATATGTTGGTGCATCGGTAAATATTATGTCATCTATTTATGATCTTCAACTAGCAAAAATAGATGAGTGGCATAGTAAAAAAACAGAAAAAGAAAATAAGGCATATGAGGAGGAACTTGAAAGAATAAACTCTACAATTGAAAGTGAAATTGAGAAAAAAAGAATGATTGAAACATTAGAGGAATCACATCAAAAAAAAATGGATTCCATTAATGAAAAAGCAAGAAAAAAAGAAGAAAAAGCAAAAAAAACCATGAAAAAAGTTAAAATTGCTGAATCAATTTCTAATACGGCAGTTGCTGTATCTCAAGCCCTTCCAAACCTTGTTCTCGCTGGAATTGTTGGAGCTGCAGGATTAGTTCAAACAGCTGCAATTGCAGCACAACCATATGAAAAAGGTGGTGTAATTACAGGTGGTAGACAGTTTATTGAAGCAAATGAAAAAGGTACTGAATTCATGTTTAATGCAGAGGCAACTCGTAAAATTGGACATGCTAATTTATATAAAATGATGAATAATCCAGATGATTTTAAATCAGGTTTTCAAGCACCATCTTTTGGTGTCGCTGTAAAAAATAATGAAAACAATGGATTCCAATCTAGTATTAATGAATATATGGCTAAAATAGATAGTAAATTTTCACAAATGGAAAATTCTATGAAAGCATTTAAAAATATGAGTTTTAAGGTTGATATTGATAATGAAGGACTTTCAGTTTCAGTTGAAGATGGTCAAAACTCAAGAGATAACAGGGTTTTTTAATGTCAAATTATTGGTTTCCATCAAAATTAACAAACTTTAATATAAAAGGTCATGGATATAGGTTTTGTTTACATACAACTTTTGATCAATCTGGTATAGATAGTGACCAACCTATCTCTATAATTAAAAAATTTGATAGAATTAGATTGGGTGGTTTTAGTAAAATAGATTCTTATGAAATTTCTAATACAAAATTAACTTTTTTAGCAAGTTTTATTGATGATAATTCACTTCTTTCTGGTGGATTATATTTAACAGTCTATATTGATGAAAATGAGTTTTGGAAAGGATCAATGAATGATTCAAATTTAAGTGAATCAAATTATTATATTGATGGTTCTGAAATAAAAGTTGGTTTATATGACATGGAATTTCTTGGTGTTGTATCATCTTTACAAAAAACTGGATTTTTATATAATCCTCTTGGCTCTCCACCTCATTCATCTTATTTAAGAACATTGGTTCAAATTTTCGAAGATATTTTTATAAAAGAGTTTGGTTATTTATCGTCAGATATAGAGTGGATTGTTACTCCTGAATTTCAAAATCCATATATTCTTGAAAATGATCTTATTCAACCTAGATATTTTCTTATAGAAATGTTAAAATTATTCAATCTTAGATGTTTTAATTTCGAAGGAAAAATTTATATTACAAATAAATCTGCATTGGATTCAAGTTATTTGTTAATAGATAAATCTGATGTTATTTCTGTAAAAAAAGTTAATAACCCTGTTTATTCTTCTGATGGTTACAAAATATCTACCAGTTTATATTTAAACTATTCTACAAAAGATCTTGAAGGGAATTTAATAAAAAACGAGGTGGGTAAATTAATTGTTGGTTCTGGATCAAAAGGAGTTGATTTTTCACAAAGGAAATCAGGTAAAAATGATTCTTCATATTCTTATATGTTAGGTTATAAAGACACTTCAATAAACAGCGGTAACCACTCATCTATTGTTATATCAAGCCCAACTGTAAATCCTCCGTCAACAATTGATAATGAATATTATATAACATCTACCGCTATTCCGACAAATATTAAAATTGGTGATATATTGCATATAGCACCTTTTATTGGATTTAATAAAGGAGAGTATTTTGTTGCTTTAATTACAAGAGTAGATGGAAATGATATATATTTTTCTGTTAATGATTCAAACGTTAATATAGATATTTTAGATGATAACAATGTTTATAAAATCCAAAGAGGAATTTATGAAATTGGAAGTGGTGATTACAATAGACAAAATTTTCCAGAATATATGAGAGAAAATATTATTGAAATGGAAAAATATAATCAACCAAAGTCAATTATTTTAAGATTAAAAAACATGTTTAATTATAAAAAGTCAGTTAGTAAAAAAATATCTTTTTTGGGTAAAGTTTATGTCGCCCAAAAAATTGATTTTGATTTAATGAATCAGCATATAATTTTAGAATTGATCGAGGAGGTTTAATAAAATGGCAATTGCGGGAATTACTGGTAATAGGCGTATTTACTTAAAGGCTGGATCAAAAGAATACAATCAAGAGGTTTCTAAAGTGTCTTATGGATGGGAAAAAGTTTATGCACCAGGGCAGCAAGATTATTTCGGATTAGATGGACAAATTGATAGTAATCATATTGGTGTAAGAAGAATAATAAAATTAATTATATTTGATCTTGAAAGTCGTGAAAATATAAATACTGAATTTATATTAAATACATTTGCACCATCTTTGACACAAAAATATAAAGAAAGTAACTGGACTGATTATTTGGATGTTGAAATTGCGAATAATGGAGATTTCCCATTATTTCAAGATATACAGAATATTTCTCAATTTGAAATAACCCTTAGATCAAAAAAAACAATTGCAGCTGCAAATATTGATCTTGAATATGTAGATAAAGATTATACTGATGGATCATACTCACAATAAATAGGAGAAAAGACAAATGAAGAAACTTTTAATTTTAATAATTATTTTATTTATGTCAAGTTTTTTAATTGGACAGGCTTATTATACTCCATCAAACTTGCCGGAATTAATAGACAAAGATAGTATTTATTTTAAGCATTTTTATCCACCAGAATTAAATGTTTTAGATAGATTAATTCAACCTCAAGATTGGCAAATTTCACATTGGCAAAATTTTGAATGGTCAAATATAATTACAATTCACGATACAACTATAAGAGATGTTGGAATAAAAAACTTAAATGATAGTTGGCATTTTAAATTTAATGGAGATTCAATAACAATTGAAACAAAAGTATATATGAATCTTGCTGAAATAGATACATTTTTGAGCAATCCAAAATTATCAACTACTTATCAATCGGATTCCCTAGATGTTGCCAGTGTTGGGTATGTGGATTCTTCCATTGCAGCAATTCCAATTAGTTCAATATCTGCTGATACTCTAGTTAATCAAAATGTAAATACAGGAGCGGTTGGTGACTTACTTTGTGTAACAGGGGTCTTTTGGCAACAAGCAACTAATACTGATGTTGACTTTAGTAAATATTTGTTAGGAATTTATGTTTCTGATGCTCTTGCAAATGATAAAATTTTAATAAGAGGTATATATATAACAACTGGTTTATCTACTGGAGATATATATTATATTGGTGCAAGTGGTGCTATAACTAACACTCAACCATCTACTACAGGGGATATAGTCCGGATTATTGGTTATGCTATATCTTCTACTCAATTATGGTTTGATCCAAGTAAAGAATGGATGGAGGTTCTATGAGAAAATTATTTGTATTTTTGTTATTAACTCTGACGATGTCCTATGCTAACTTATTAGACGATTTAACGCATTATTACACGCTTGACGGGCATGCGTACGATTCTACTGGATCAGTGGACGGTACTATTGATACTTTGTTAAGTACTGTTATAGGTGTGTCAGATTCGGCTATATTTATGGATAATGACAGTTCTAGGACTATAAAATTTAGTTCTAATTTAGGAATAAATCCATACTCTAATAATGGTGCTACTTATTCTTGTTGGTTAAAAAAGGATTCCGTGAATCATTTCATTCAGGTAATTAAAGGGTTCGAGCCTACTTCTGATTTATCATCCGGTATTATCGTAAATTCAAGTACCTCTGCGACATATTGTTATTACTATACTTATCAAGAAACTGGTTCTGATTCTTATAAATATTATAAGTTTAATGCTGCCGTTCAGGACACAAATTGGCATCATTTAGCAATTGTTTATAAAGATTTAAACGATGTTGACTTTTATATGGATGGGGTTAAATACGCGGAATCTGATAGTAGTGGTGGTTTATCTAGTCTTAACGATGCAATGTTTAATAATGTGGGTGAGTATCATTTTGGAAATCCAGATTATGTGTATAAGACCCAATCAGGAACTATTGACGAAGTTGCAATTTTTGAAGGTGCTCTTGATTCTGTTACTATAGTTGATACTTTGTATGATGGTGGGTCTGGGTGGTTCCCTTATGCAGAAACTCCTCCTAAAATGGAGAGGTTCATTTCTGTTGATTATTATGGTAACATAGAAATATTAAACGATGATGGTACTCTGGATAAAAAGATAGATTCTATTCCAGATTATGTAAGAACTAGTTATTACAGATATGGGACTGATAGCCTTTATATTGGAGGGTTCTATGCAAATTCATTACATGATACGACTGATACAGAGATATGGAGAAGCACTTTCAACAGTAGTTCTTGTTATTCAATTATTGCTAATGATACGGTTGTGTATTCTTGTGTTTCATCTCCTAGGTCAATTATTAAGTATAAGACAGACGGGACTCCTTTAGACTCAGTCATAATTGGAGCAACTATAGAATACCGCCCGATGCAACTATTTTTAGAGAATGATAAATTATACGTTAGGACTTGGTATAACCATATAGCCAGATACGATTTGAATCTTAATCAAGAGAGTATAACGTCTACTTCTGTTAGTCCAGGCTCTGGTGCTAATTTTTGTGATTATATCTCTGAGGTTGATAGTTTCTTGCATGTATCAGGGGATGGGAAAGTTTATAAAAGTAATGCTAGTGGTTCTTTGAATACTAGTTACCTTTCTAATCAAAGTGATTATACTTACTATAGTGTTTGTGTTATTAATTCTGATTATTGTTATATTAGTTTACTAGATGGTACTGATAGTAAATATTACACAGTAAGATATAAACATTCTAACCCAAGAGGATATGATAATAAAACTGAGGTCTCAGAAAGGTATTATTCCTTTGTTCTAGATTCCAAAGGTGATAATATTTACGGGGTTGGTAGCAATGCGTATTATTGTAAGATAAAAGTTTCTGATGGAAGCGTAATCTTTGAAAATCAAAATCCTAGCAACACGTCTTACAACATCCAAAGATTTGATGAGGGTTCTACACCAGTGGATGAATGGTCAGTATCTCAATCAGGAATTTCTCTAGATAATATAAATAAAATAAGTGGAGTATTAATAAGTAACATACAGAAACGTTCTGGAAAAATAATTAGAAAGTAGGTAAGAAAATGAAAAAATTAGGAATCTTATTATTAATCTTTTTGGCCTGTTGGATTAATTTATTAGGTGAAGATACCTACATGAGATTTATGCCAACTAAACCACCTTTTGAATTGCTTGTGAGCATGGGAAAAATTGATGGTTTTTCTTATGAAATAAAATTTGCTGAGAACCCTGATATTGACACAGGTTCAGACCCTGAGGATATTTGGGATTTCGGCGGTTTATACACTTACACACCAGATACTGGAGCGGTCTATTATTTTTCCAGTTCTGCTGTTGCTGATAGCCAGATCTGTTCCTTTAAGGTTCTGACAGTAGATTCTTTAAGTGGGGATTGGAATATTGAGACTATTGTAGATACCGTTCAAGGACAGACAAGATTACAATTGGAAACATCCTCTGGAGATTCTATTGTTAGGATATTTAGGATAGAGAACCTTTGTGATGCTGGAGATGACATAACCGGGATTATTTATGTTTATGAGAGTTCTGCTGTAGTTGATGGAGTTCCGTCCACGGATTCTAGGGTGAGGGCAATTATAACAAATGGTAATAACCAGACACTTATGAGTCAATATGCTATCCCATCAGGTTATGTCGGGTTTTTTCACCAAATTATTGGAGGTATGAGCAGATCTATAGCAACAGGAGCAGCAAGGGTTTCTTTGAGGACAAGAAGATTTAGAAAGGTCTTTAAAGTGAAGGGTAGAGTCGACTTTGTTAACTCTGGTAGTTCAAATTATTACGGAAAAGAAATATTCCCACAGCCAATCCCCGCAAAGACGGATATTAATCTAAGGGTAGAAGAGGTGACTGCAAATAATACAGGAGTTTTTGCTAGGTATTCACTGCTCTTAGTCAGAGAAGATAAATTTTCACCAAGTTATTTAAGAGAAATTGGCCAACCGGGTTATTAACCATTGATTTATTAATATTAATTTAATATATTTTTATTAGTCCTTTCACCAAAATAAACTAACAAACAAAAAGCAAGATTAATCTTGCTTTTTGTTTGTTATAATTTTAATTTTAATTACAATAGTTCAAACCATATCAAAATCCTAAAGCCTAGATTCCTCCTAGGCTTTTTTTATTATAATTATTTTAATAACGATAAAGTTGTTTTTTTTAATATTTTTATTGCGTCTAATGTTATATTTTATTACATTTAATTAATATTAAAAAAGAGTTTATTTTGAATTTTAAATTAAAGGTGGTTATATGATTTTAACATTTAAACAAACATTAATTATGTTAATTTGGGCGATCTTAATAATTTTTGCTTTGTGGAGAAAAAGTAAAAATTAATAAATAAAAGGAGAACGAAATGAAAACTATATGGAAATACGAAATAGAAGTAAATGATCAGATAAACTTAGATATGCCAGGAGGATCAAAAATATTAGATATTCAAAATCAAGATGGCAAGATATATATGTGGGCAATTGTAAATACTAAAAATAATATAGAAAAACGATCATTTCTAATATATGGTACTGGACATAAAATTGATGTTAGAGAAAATCTTAAATATATAGGGACATTTCAAGTAAGAGATGGGAGTTTGGTGTTTCATTTGTTCGAAAATTTAAGTGTCAAATAATGAACAAGCGTCAGCGGCAATGAGCCAGGACGGCGAATGTCCGTCTGCACGCAGTTATTACATGACACGCCAGACGGTCGAAGAAATGAATAATAAAATGAAATTAGAAAATATTGGATTTTATACATTAGAAGATTTTAGAGCAAAAAACGCTTGTGTAAATTCCCCTCTATGGAGAAATGAGATAATAATAACATCAAGATGTAATTTCAATTGTCCATATTGCAGAGGAACAGAAATAAATGGTAAAAAAGGAGATATGCCATTAGATGAAATAAAAAAATCAATAGATATTTGGGCTTCTCAAAATGTCAAGAACGCTAGATTCTCTGGCGGGGAACCTACTATACACAAAGAAATAAAAGAAATTATCAGATATACAAAAGATGTCTGTAAAGAAATAGAACATATTGCTATTTCAACAAACGGATATGCTGATTTAGAACTATATAAAGAATTGATAAGAATTGGTGTAAATGATTATTCTATTTCGCTTGATGCTTGTTGTTCATCTATTGGTGATATGATGTCTGGTGAAGTAAAAGGATCATGGAATAAAGTTGTATCGAATATAATTGAATTATCAAAATTAACTTATGTAACAGTGGGAATGGTTTTCGATAAACAAAATTCACATGAAATGAAAGAATCAATTTTATTTGCTAGTAATTTAGGCGTTTCTGATATAAGAATAATTTCAGCAGCACAATGGGATGATTTTTCTATTTTTGAAAATCTATCTATAGACAGAAAAGTACTCGATAAACATCCGATTCTTAAATATAGAATAAATAATTTTAAGACTGGAAGAAATGTCAGGGGGATAACTAAAACTGATAGCCATAAATGTGGATTAATGATAGATGATACAATTATAAAAGGAAAATATCATTATCCTTGTGTTATAAAAATGCGTGAAGGATGTAATCCAATTGGTATTGTTTCTGATAAAATGAGACAAGAACGAAAGGACTTTCTGGAAAATCATAATACATATAAAGACCCTGTTTGTAGGAAAAATTGTCTCGATGTATGTATTGATTATAACAATAAATACGAATTAACAAATCTGAGCAGACACGAGGTCTGCGTGAATAACTCGGCGGACGAATCCACTATAAAGGATTCAAAGCGTGTCATGTAATGATCGTGTCTGAGCGAATCGAAGGTGGTCCGGTCCACTGTCGTAAACCAAGTAAAAATAAAGAGATAATGCTGAATAAACATAAATGGTCCACTATAAGATTTCGATCCAGACGTTGATTATCTGGCGAAAATAAGAAGGAGAAATAATGGAAAAAATAAATAGACTAATAGCATTTATACTGTCGCTTGCAGGATTTATTTACAGTGTTGCGAATAATGATATGCAAATGATGTGGGTGTTTTGTGCAATAATAAACTTATCTGGTTCTATGCTCTATACGTCCAGATAATAAGGGTTTATACGCAATATATAAACGTTTGTACGTTTAAAAAAATAATGATATTAAGTGGTGAAATGTGAAAAAAATAAAAGTTAATATAATTTACAAAAAAACAGATTATTGTAGTTTAGAATCAGATATTATAGATTGTTTATGTATTTATCTATTATTAATCAGTGATGTCGAGTCTGATTTATCATTAACAACATGCAAATTGATTTTTATAAAAACTTTAGTTGAAAATTTAAATAATTATAAAATATTTAGTGTTTTTGATAAAAAAAAGGGGGATAATTTTTATAGAATTTCAAAAAATAGATCTAGAATTATAGATTTTGAAATTAATAATATATAAAAACATTAAAAATAACATTAATTTATTGACAATAATGTTGTTTTTAATTATATTAATCAATATTAACATAAAACAATGAAAGGTTTCTTAATGGATTTAAACATAACAAAAAAAGATTTAAAGAATATTAGGATTAAATATGGTTTGACTCAAACCCAAATGGCTGGAATATTGGGATATGGTAGTCACCATCCAATAACACAATTTGAAAAAGGAAGGAAAACAATAAATAGTAGGCTGAAAAGTCAAATAATGACATTTAAATTAAAAGGAATTCCAGAAGAGTTTTTAACAATTGTAGGTGCAAAGAAAATTTAAAAGAAAGATGAAAGGACTATTATGTTAGTTAAGTTATTAAAAATATCTCTTGAAAATTTTAAAGGGATAACAATTGAAATTGAAAATCCAAAAAATATTTATGCTGATAACAGGGTTGGGAAAACAACTATTGCAGATGCTTTTTTGTGGCTTTTCGATGGTAAAAGTTTAGACAATAAACAAAATTTTGAAGTAAAACCACTCGATAAATTTAACAATATTATTCATAATAAAAATGTTTCAGTTACGGGTTTGTTTGATGTTAATGGAATTGAGGTTTCTCTTAAAAGAATTTTAGTAGAAGAATGGAATCAAAAAAGAGGCAGTGAAACAAAATCTTTTTCTGGTAATATTACAAAATTTGAATTCAATAAAATTCCTAAAATTCAAAAAGAATACAAAAAAAATATTGAAAATGTATTTGGTGTTGATGTTGATATAATTAGAATGTTGGTTAATCCATTTCATTTTAATAGCCTTGATTGGAAAAAACAGGCATCAATACTTTTAGAAATGGAAAACGTTTCTGATTCTGAGGTTTTGAAAACTGGTTCTTTTTCACTAATAAAAAATGGTATTGAACAATATGGTGATGATTACTTAATTATGTTAAAAAAAGATCTGGATGGTTTAAATAAAAAATTAAAATCACTTCCAGAACGAATTGATGAACTGCATAGAACAAAAAAAAATAATCCGGCAGAATCAATTAGTTTCTATAAAAATAAAATTACTGAAATAGATAATCAAATATCTATTTTAAAATCAAGCGGTTCTGAATTTGATCAATTGGTTTTAAATGAACTTGATTTAAAAATTAGCAACAAGCGTTCTGAAATAAAAAATATTGAAATAAAGATGAAAAACGATTTTAATATAAAAAATAATGACCTCCAGGTTAAACTTAATGAAATTAACTCAGAAAAGTTTAAACTTGATAATAAAATCGATGAACATTCTAATAAGATTAAAAGAATTGCTGATATTATTATTGAAAAAGAATCTGAAAAAGAATATGAAATTGATAGATTTGATGAATTGTCGCTAGTAAAACCAGAAATAGCTGGAAATTGTCCTCATTGTCATTGTGAAATAACACAAATTGAGTTATCTGGAAAAACAATAGAAGATTTTAATCTTGAAATAGCTAATAAATTAAAGGATATTAATTCTAAAGGAAAAAAACTATCATTAGAAATATCAAATTTAGGAAAAGAAATTGATGACAATAAAAAAATTCTATCTGAGTTAACAAATAAAGATTGTATTATTATCGAAAAAAGAAATTCATTACACACTATTATTAGCGAAAACAGAACAAATGGAATTGATTATTATGCAAATGAAAAATATTCAAACTTATCACTGCAGTTAAATTCTCTTGTTACTGAAAAAAATAAACTTGAAAATGAAAGAGACGAATCAGAAAAAACTGTAAAAATAAAAGAACTTTCTGAAACAAAAAAACCTTACAATCAAGTTTTGAGAGATATTGATTTTAATATTGAAATATA
>JADGFH010000001.1:0-4618 GCA_016743925.1 Labilibaculum sp. | reverse complement strand
AAATCGGTTTAAATTATTCAAAAACAGAAAAACTTTTATATAAAATGGAAACATTTATAAAAGAACGTGCTTTTATGTTGCAAGAAAAAATAAACAAAAGATTCTCTGTTGTTAAATTCAATTTGTTTAAAGAGCAAATAAACGGTGGGGTAAGGCAAACTTGCGAGTGTATAGTGAATGGAATCCCTTATATATTAAATGCAAACAGAGAAAGCCAAATAAACGGTGGTATTGATATCGTAGATAAAATTCAAGGTCATTATAACTTAAGAATGCCAATAATTGTTGATAACGCCGAAGCTGTTACAGAAATGTATAAAATAGACACTCAATTAATAAAACTTATTAAACCAGAAATTGATGAATCAATGTTCTCAAATTATGACGATTTTGAATATTTTAAAAAATATTATTCAGAGATTAAAACAGAGCGAATTGCTTTAAAATAATTTACAAATAAACAAATAAATAACAAAAACCACTCTGTTTATGGAGTGGTTTTTTATTAATATTTAATAAACTTTAATAAAACTATTGTTATTTATTTTTACAATATGTAAATTATCAATGAAAATAATTAATTAAATGAAAGGGTTTTGAAATGGAATCTAATAATAACAATAGTGGAAGAGATTTGCAGTTGTATTCAAGTAATTTTATGGAAAAAATGCAAAATGAATTTTCTTCGTTAGTGGGAGAAGATGTTGAATTTTCTTCTTATCAAAAAGTTCTTGCCAGAAATATGTTTATAAAAATTACTAATCAATTGTCAATTCTTGAAGCGGATCGAGCAATAAAAAATCCGAATAAATTACCATATGTATGGAAAAACATAAATCTTGAAAAACTATATTCAGAATCAATTCACAGGGTTAATTTAGGACTAGATGCAATGTTACCTAATATGATTTCTCCTATTCCATATTGGAATTCAAAAATGAAATGTTATGATTTGAATTTACAAATCGGTTATAAAGGACAAGAATATTTAGGTAAAAGATTTTCCATTGAACAACCAAAAGATATTAGGTATGAATTAATCTATGATACAGATGAATTTCAGGTCATAAAAAAAGATATAGAAAATAAGATTGAATCTTACAAACTTAAGATAAAAAATCCATTTAATCGTGGAAATATAATTGGTGGAGTTGGACTTATAGAATATGATAATGAAGAAAAAAACAAAGTTGTAATAGTTCCTGAGTCTGAATTCATTCGATGGGATCAAGGAACATTCTGGAAAAATAATCCTATTGATATGAGATACAAAACACTTGTGAAAAGAACAGTTTCCAAACTAAGTTTAGATCCAAAAAAAATTGAAAATCTTGCTTTGAGTTATTCTTCTATACAAGATATTGATAAAATAGAAAATGCTGAGGTTGTTGAAATACAAGAGAAGGATATCCAGGGTTCAGAAAATATTAAATTTAAAGATACCGATATTTCTGAAAAAAATACAGTCAAAGAAAAAGAAATTTTAGAAACAAAAAGTGAATCAAAAACAAAGATCAAAAGAGAATTCTAGTGAAGATTGAAAAATTTGCAAGTGGATCAAGTGGGAATCTATACAGAATTTCAGATAGTAAAACATCTATTTTGATTGAGTGTGGATTGCCGTTTAATGATTTGAAAAGAATGCTTTCTTTTGAACATCTAAATAATTCTGCAGTGTTAATTTCACATGAACATAGTGATCATGCAAAATCATCTTTAAAACTTGCTAATTCTGGAGTTAATGTTTACACAAGTAAAGGAACTGCAGAGGCTTTAAATATTAATAATCATTGGAATTGTTGTTTAATGAAAGAAAAAGTATTTTATAATATTGGTACTTTTTCTGTTTATGGATTTTTGGTTAATCATGATGCAAAAGAACCCTTTGGATTTTTTATACATTCTAAAGAAAACAAAGAAAATCTATTGTTTATTACTGATACATATTTTATTAAACAAACGTTTGAAGATGTAAATTACTTAATGATTGAGGCAAGTTTTGATGAAGATATTATAAATGAAAATAATGAAGATGAATATTACAAAAAAAGACTTATTGTTTCTCATATGTCTATAAATATGGTTTATGACTATATTACAAAAATGAATATATCAAAATTAAAAGAAATACATTTGTTACATTTAAGTTCAAAAAGTTCTAATGAAAAAATGTTTATAAATAAAATTCAGTCGATTACTGGAGTACCTGTTTATGTATGATGTACTTTGTCTGAGCGAACACGATAAATAAAGAGGAAATAATAATGACAAAACAAACTGAATATATAAAACAAGGTCTATCAGAACTAATAGGTGATTATCTGGATAGTGAGATGGTAAAAGGTCAAGAAATAATAATAAACGCTTGTGATCCACAGTCAAGAGAAAAATCAGAACTCCATATAAGAATGGCTAATGCTGCAATGTTGGAATATGAAAAAACATGTCTAAATATTGAAGAAAGTAGTGTTTCGTATCCAGACGTTATTAGTCGGCGACAGGAAGTAATGACCGAAAGGCATCTTGAACATTGCATATCGTTTCCAATTGCCGATAAATATGGGAAACATCCAGAAAGTGCAGATGTGGATGAAATAATGAAAAAAATAAAAGGTAATATATTAAAAGATTTTGATATACAAAAAAAGTCCGACTAATGATCGTATCTGAGCGAACTGGTATTTCCAGTTTCGATCCAGATGTTTATTATATCGTTGTGGAAAATAAAACTAATGGAAAGAAGGACAAAATGCTAGGTACAATGGCAATCATAGACTGTAAAAAATATAAGGAAGTAGTATATTGTCAATCAATTGATTGTGAATCAAAGGACTTTGAAGAAGAATATTTGACACATAAAGAATTTTACGCACAGGGCTGGATAAAAACTAATAATGAAAAATATTGCCCTCCCGGAGTGAATCACGCGTGGCTTTGTCCAATTTGTGCGAAAAAAGAGGGCTGGACAAAAGAGTGATGAAGAGACGATATAATGATCGTATCTCACCGACATGGTAGCCCATGTTCGTGTGCAGATGTTTATTGAACGGGTAGCGTAAATAAAGGAGAAACAAATGGGATTAAAATATATAGTAGAAAACTTAAAAGAGGAACTTAATGAATTTGGTAAAACAGATATGCCAAGAGATCAAATATGGGATGATGGTGCTGTTTGTGGAATAACGATATGTCTTGATGATGTATCAACTATAGTGGATGCTCTAGAAAAATATTTGGAAAGTGAAAATATAAGCGAACCGCTTCAATAAGGGTTTAAGCGACACATTTAAACGTTTATACCTTTAAAAAAATAAGGATATTAAAATGAAAACAATAATTATATCAGCAAATATTTCACTAAAAACATTAACTAATTTGGATTTAATTGTTCAAGATAAAAAAAATATTGGATTAAGAGTTTCTAGATCTGAATTAATAGAAAAATCAATAAAAAGTTTAATAAAAAAAGAAGAAAATAAAAAAAACAAGGTTTCCAAATGAGAAACAATAAAACATTAAAAGATGGCACTCAAAACAAAACTATATTAGATTATCTAAAAACAGGCAAAACAATAACTGCTAGACAAGCATCAAGAGAGTTTGATATTGATCGTTTAGCATCAAGAATAAAAGACTTAAAAGATATTGGATATGAAATAAATGCTCCATTAAAAACTGTTGGAAATAAAAGATTCTCAGTTTATAGTTTAAGAGTCAAAAAATGAATATTTTAAATTATATTTCAAAAAATGAAATTAAAATATTTTTATACACGATATCTATTTTTATTTTTTTATTTTTTTCATGTATTATATTTTCGATATATAAATTAAATATTTTATTACAAATAGCATTTTAGAATGAGTGATCTAACAAAATTAGAATCTGAGTTCATAAAATTTTGTAAATCATCCTGTCCAATGGGCTGTGATACAATGAAATTAAAACATAATGAAAATAGATATGATGCAATATTAGAATCATGCCCTATATTAATGTTTGATAAATATATTGCTTGCAAAAATAACATTGAGGTTGACTTTGTACAGTTAGCAAAAAAAATAACTAGTCATAATTTGTGGGGAAAATTACAATGAAAAATTTATTAATTAAATTGTTTCGGTTAATAGTATCTGCAGGAGTAATATTGACATATATATTTGGTCTTTTGATTGGAATAATAATGTGTGTTATAAGTTTTATCATAGAGGAATAAATAAATGAAAATACTAAATCTTTATGCAGGAATTGGTGGTAATCGTAAATTTTAAGGCAATGAACAATAAATCACAAAAACAGTTATCTTTATTTTAATTTTATAATAATTTTATTTTTTCTTGCTTGTTTGGTTTAGTTTCGTTTATATTGTCAGTGTTAAATTTTAAAAAAGGATAAATAATGAGTGAAAAATTAAAAACAGTTACACAAATTGCAAAAGAATTTGGATATACAGAAACTTCTGTAAGAAAATGGTTAAAAAATGGGCTTAGTCATAAAATTGAAAAAGTTCAAAAAATAAAACCTAGAATAGTTATCGATCCAATAGATGTGAAAAAATATTTAAATATCGGAATAAAATAGGTATAAAATGTCAAGACCAATAAAAGTTGGATTAGAT
>JADGFH010000442.1 GCA_016743925.1 Labilibaculum sp. | reverse complement strand
GAATCACAGGCTGGTCTTTAGATACAGAGAACTGTTTGTTGGCTGATGAGAGCGATTACATAAAAGTGGTTTCTACAAGTGGAGGAAGATTGGAGGCAAAGGATTGTGATGGGGAAGCCATTTGGAAAACGATATCGATTGATATTTCGAGTTTTACTGATGTAGAAATTTCATTATACGCGGCGGAAACTGGGAGTTCTACTAATACGAATAAATTTATAAAGTGCTATTACAAGCTTGATGGAGGTACTGAAATACCTTTTGAAACAAATGCAGAGAATATTGGCAATTGGGGGAATGCTAGTGCTTCGCATGGTGCACTAAATGGAGGAAGTTTGCAAGTGATTGTAAGGTTATATAATCCAAATTCTGGAGATGCAGTTTATGTTAAAGATGTATTGATTACCGGAAAGCCAATTATTCCCGAAAGTGATCATCTTACTTTAATTTCATCGTCGCAGATTCCTGTTGAGAATATTATGATTGGAACGACTGTAAATGAACGATCATTAGCAGTGCCTATTTTTCGATTTAAAATTGATGAAACAAGCGAAGCAACAGATGATTTGCCTACAAAAATTTCCAAAATGGCGTTTTACAATTCAAATCCTGAGAATGGAATGAATTGGGAAAATAATATTGGAGGAATAAGTCTATTTTCGGATGATATTGAATTGATTCCAAATATTGTTCAATTTAATGCAGATTCTGTTTGGATGGAATTTTTGGAAGATCAGGTTGATATTCCTAATGCAGGAAGTCGGGAATTTGAATTAAGAGTTTACCTAGATACAATTAACACATTAATTGATGGTGAAAGTTTTAAATTAAACATCAAAGAAAATGCAATTGGATTTGAGACATTTGATTCTGGTTCTGGGTTTTCTATGCAAAGCAATACCCTAAGTTCAGCGATTCATACAATTGAAGTGATTGCATCACGAATACGCTTTGTTAATTTACAGGATACACTTATTCGCAATCATCAATTTTCAATATCTTTAATGGCTGCAGATAAGTTTAATAATTTGGATGTTGATGCTGAAGAGGAAGTTGATTTATTTCTGAAAAATGGTTCTGGAGTGTTAGAATCTGCAAATATCTTAAAGCAATCATTTGTTAAAGGAGAGATTTATTTCGATTCTCTCCAATATTCAGAGATTGAAAGTATTAATTTGTCGGCAAAGGGAAGTGTTTTAGGTGAATGGATTTCCAAAATTATCGTTGTTGAGAATACAAGACAAACACATGTTAGTGCGGATTCTTCGTATGTCAATAATAAAATTCTTTCTTCTCTGTGGATAACGGAAGAGAACGCATTTGAAGTTTATCGTTTCACGATTACTGATTCGGGACAGGATAATCTGCCTACAACATTTGAAAATATACGATTGATAGGCTCAGATAAAAATCAAGTTAATTGGAAAAAATCAATTGAAAAATTTATAATCAAGAGAAATAATAAAAATCTGGATGCCATTTTTGATGTTGATGATTCGGACTTGATAGTTCAATTTTCAGATACAGAAAGTGGTCGGGAAATTGCGAATGAATCATCCGTAGAATATTCTATTTTTTGTTATTTGAAAAAAGGCAAAACCTTAGATGGCGAAATTTTTCAAATGACAATTGATTCCTTGCATCCAAAATGGGAAATTTCTGATAAAGGGAGCGACTTACTGCCCGTTTTCGAAAGTAATTTGCTTGGGCCAAAATTCACTTTAAATGTTGAACCTGAGAAGATGAATTTTACGGATGTTCCCAAATTCATAAATTTTCAGGATGAGTTTGAACTTGATATTGAACTAATAGATAGATTTGGAAATATTGATAATGATTTTGATTCGGAGATTAAACTTTCTCTTGCAACGGGAAATGGAGAACTTCTTTCAGAACGCCTTATCTCGAATGGACAAGAGGGAAAGTATGTGTGGAGTGATTTAGTTTATTCGATGGCTGAAATTTTCACAATACAGGCTGAATGCAACGACTTCCCAACCATTTTAAGCGATAATATATCAGCAGTAGATAGAACTTCTGTAATTAACTCTGTTGACCCAATAGAATCGCTTGAATTGAATCCATTAGCGATCGATCAGCAGAATGCAATAGCTATTTTTGGTTTTCAAATAACTGATTTGGGAAATCATGATCAGTTATCAACTCTTTTGTCTAATCTGAAGTTTTATAATAGTTACCCAGAAAATTCCTTTAATTGGAAAAAACACATTGCAGGAGCTATTCTGAAATCTTCGGGAGATATTATAGCAACAACGAATGATATAGAAGAAGATTGCATTCGCTTTTCTTCTTCACAGGGAATTGTTGAAGTAGGCAATGGACTCAAAAAGAATCTAACTTTAGGAATCTTTTTCAGAAAGGGAAATTTACCAGATCAGGCAACGATGCAGATAGAAATCCCTTCTGAGGATCATGATTGGAAAACTTTAGAAAGTAGTTCAGCACTAAGTAATGAGATGCCTAAACTAAGCTCAAGCCTTCATCAGATTCAAGTGTTGTCAACTAAATATTCTTTTTTAACTGCACCTTTTGCAATAGATAATTCTAAGGATAAGTTTTCAGTAAGAATAGGAGCTCGTGATGCTCATAACAACATCGATTTTGACGTAAAAGAGGATATAAAACTCAAATTAGAAACAGGAAACGGAGAATTAGTTTTTACTGAGCAGATAAAGAATATTGAAAATGGAATTATTATTATTGATTCTATAGAATATACAGAGAATGATAATTTTCAAATTTCTATTGATGCAAATCTCGAAGGTGAAACAGTAAAAATACTCTCAGGAAAAGATGAGCTTAAGATCAATGATAATTTAGAATCGGGGAATCTTAATTTGTGGCAGAATACTGATGATTGGAAAGCTTCTTCCTACCAAGTAATAAATGGAAATTATTCCTTAAAACACAATTTGTCTTCGGAAACTGGCTCCAGTCATATTTCAATTCCTTTGACAGATTTAAGTCCAAATTCGGGTGCAATTCAGTGGTCATTTATTATTCGAAATGGTGACTGGGATCCTTCAGTAGGAAATCGATTTGTTTTTCATTTGTTAATGGATAATTCAGATCTTGAGAAAGCAACAGAGAAATTTTCAGTAGGTGTAAATCTACAAGGATCGAAAGATCTGTTGAGTTTGTGGACTACAAATAAGGATGAAGATCTAAAATTATTACTAGAGTCAGATTTGAATTGGAATGAAAATGAGTCAATAGCTATTCGGGTAAATTATTATCCAGAAGGTAAATGGGAGTTGGCGTACAATCGTTTGGGGGAGATGGATAACTGGCTAAGATCTGGGCAAATTTATTCGGAAGTGAAAGAGAGATCAACAGAATGGTTTTCTAGTTTAGATTTTTCTTTTGAATCATTTTCCAGAGCAGGATATCTATGGTTTGATGACCTTAAAATTAAAGCTATTAATACCGCTCCATTTCTCCAATTTCATCAGCTTATCGGACAAGATTCTATTAGCTTAATTTATTCAGAAGATCTGGATTTTGAGAAATCATCAAAACAAGAGAATTTTCTTATTAAAAGGAATGAGCAAGCTCTTTCATCTTTCCATGTGCACAAGGGAAATGCAAATAATGAGCTTATCTTGAAATTTGAAGAAGTTTTGTTGACCGGTGAATATTCTATTGAAATCTTGAATATCTGCGATTTGAAAGGTGCTGTTCACGAAAAAGATTCTTTTCAGTTGACTTATTTTGCTTCAGCAAAGGAGCATGATATTGTAATTAATGAAATTATGGCCGACGAGAATCCATCTGTTTGTCTTCCTGAGTTTGAATATATCGAATTGTATAATAAACTGGAATATCCTGTATCCTTAAAGGATTGGAAACTTAAAATTAATGATAGAGAAATTGAATTGGACTCTGCAGGAATTGAAGCCAAATCTTATTTGATTTTATGTGCAAAAACCGCTGTGGAAGATTTTGAGGAATTTGGCTCGGTGCTTGGAGTTGTTGGTTTTTCAGGATTAACAAATTCAGAATCCGTGCTCGAAATTAAATCTGCCAAAGGCGTAGTAATAGATTGGATTCACTATTTTAGTTCATGGCATCAACCTGTTGAAAAAGAAAGTGGAGGATGGTCATTAGAACGAATAGATCCTAACAATAAAGCTTGGCAACAAAACAATTGGAGTAGTTCTATGAATGAGAGTGGTGGAACTCCAGGAAAGTTAAATTCTATAGATTCGGTAAATGTTGATGTTGAAGCTCCTCGGGTTTTAGCCTGTAATTTAATTGAAAAAGATTGTATTCAGCTAGTTTTCAGTGAACCAATGGATGAAATCAGCATTAAAGGCATAGCCAATTATCAGTTATCTGATAATACTCCAATTTATAAAATTGAGCAAATGGATCTTGATCCACTTGAATTCCATTTATTTATCTCAAATGAATTGGATGTAAATCAGCAATATGAATTGATTCTATCTGATAAAATTAGAGATTTAGGAGGTAATTCTCTTGAAATAAAGGAATATGAATTTTGGGTGGCTGATGAAATAGTAGAAGGAGATGTGATAATAAATGAAGTGCTTTTTAATCCGTATCCCAACGGATCTGATTATGTTGAAATATTGAATGTATCTGAGAAAATCATAGACCTAAGAAAAGTAAAACTTGGAACAAGAGATGAAAATTATCTATTAATTGATACGTTACCATTTTCAAATGATTTTTTACACCCGAAGGAGTATCTACTCATAACTGATGATACTTTGAATGTCAATAAGAATTATTTTACATCAAATTTGAATGTATTTTGTCAGGCAAAATCGTTACCGTCTTTTAATGATAAAAAGGGTAGGGTTGTGTTGAGTTCAAAAAAGATTCTAATTGATGATTTTGAATACAATGAAGAAATGCATTTTGCATTGTTGGCCTCACTTAGTGGGGTTGCATTAGAAAGGCTTGATCCTTTATTAGAAACGAATAAGGAGACCAACTGGCAATCGGCAGCACAAAATATTGGATTTGGGACTCCTGGTCTGCAAAACTCGGTCTATCAAGAAACCAATAATCAATCAACAGAAATTAGTCTATCTTCAAAAATATTTTCACCCGATAATGATGGTATTGATGATCGTTTGATAATAAATTTCAAACTCAAAGAAGATAGTTATCTCACAACGGTAAGAATTTATAATTCTCGAGGAATTGAGGTTCGAAAATTAGCAACCAATATAAATTTAGCGAACGAAGATGCATTGTTTTGGGATGGATTATCATCTCGAAGGATGAGGGTTCCAATTGGAGTCTATCTTGTTTATATTGAATTATTTAATTTGGAAGGAGAAGTTAGTTCTCATAAAATCCCATGTGTTTTAGGAGGCAAGTTTAAATGAGAAAATTGATTTAATAATTTTAAAATTATTATTGGTTTTTTATGTTAATTTTCGTATCTTAAACTAATCTAAGG
>JADGFH010000441.1 GCA_016743925.1 Labilibaculum sp. | reverse complement strand
GCTTTACCAAAGCCTGTCATTGATATTAACATATTTGGGCTATTTATTTCCGCAAAGGTAAGAGTTTGAAGTAGATTTGCAAATTACTGTGAGTAAGAGCTACAGCCATTTGGATATTTATTTATTTATCATTGGGATTTGTTTCGCACAAGCATCTATTTTTACGATTAAATTTATTTGAGTACGAGAAAATAAGGAGGAATGCATTCTGGAGCGTATTAAGAGCTCTCCATTTTTGGGGAATGTACTTCTGTTGGTTAAGGAATTCGTTCCCCAATGGGGGAATGTATCTTGGGGCTTTAAAAGTGCATGGTGTATTTGTGGGAATGTACTTTGAACCTTTCAAAACAAATTGTTCAGAAGGGGAATGTACTCTGGATGATCTGAGTTGTTTTATTTAGTTGGGGGAATGTGTATGGAGTGCTTAAATGTTCTTTCCTATGTTGGGGAGTAAGCTTTGAAAGGTTTAAAGTACGTTCCCACCATATTTTATACTTTAATTACTGATTTTGTTTTCCATTTTCCTGTTTTATAATACAAGTATGAAAAGATTGCTCCCATTGACCATCCTAGTGGTATTGACCACCAAATGCCAGTTTCTCCAATTTTTGATGAAAAGAAATAAGCTCCAGGTATTCTGATAATCCATAAAGAGAATAAAGTAATAAACATTGGAATTAAAGTGTCTCCAGCACCACGTAATACACCATTAGTGGTGAACATTGTGGAGAATATCAGGTAAAAGGAACTAACAATAATAAGGTATCTTTCGCCTATTGCAATAACATTGGCATCGTTTGTAAATAATTTCATCATATCACTACCAAAAATGATAATGAGAGCTGTCATTGCCAAGCAAAAGAGGTTGGACATGATAAATGTGGCCTTAAAGCCTTGTCTTACTCGATCAATTTTATTGGCTCCTAAATTCTGACCTACAAATGCTGCTACAGCTTGGGAGAAAGTCATCGCTGGCATCATTGCAAGGGAATCAATTCGGCCGGCAGCTGTATATGCGGCTATTACATCAGTTCCAAAAGTATTTACAATTCCCAATAAGGCCATCATGCCTAATGCTACAAAGGTATGTTGTAAGCCTGATGGAATCCCTATTTTTAAACTTTTAAGGAAGATTTCCTTATCGAATACAAGTTTGAAAAGAGAAAATTTAATAATCTTATGAGTTCTGTTCAGGTAAATAATTCCGCTAACAAATGCTCCACCTTGAGCAATAACAGTGGCCCAAGCAGCACCGGCAATTCCCCAATCGAATACCATTACAAATAGTAAATCGAAAATAATATTGAACAAAGAAGCCAATATTAAAAAATATAATGGTGTTTTAGAATCGCCTAGCCCTCGTAAAATCGAACTAGTTCCACTAAAGCCAAAGAACATGATCATTCCGGCCATGTATACGTTTAAGTAAGTTGTGGCTTGTGGAATTAACTCTACAGGTAATTGTAGCAATAAAAAAAGTTCTTCGCTGTGGTAGATTCCCAATACGCTTGCAACTATGCCCGACACGAACAAAAAGATGTACATGGTGTCGATGGAGCGTTTAACTTTGTCGATATCTTTTGCGCCGTAATATTGGGAAATAACAATTGAGAACCCTGAACCAATACCAATAAGCAAGGCAATTAGCGTAAAGATAATGGGAAAGGATGCACCAACCGATGCAAGAGCTCCTTTACCCAAAACTTTCCCTACAATGATACTGTCAACAATATTGTACAATTGTTGAAACACATTGCCTAACAGCATTGGTAGGGCAAAGTTGAAGATTAATTTGCTTACGTT
Organism: Labilibaculum sp.; assembly: GCA_016743925.1. Taxonomy (GTDB): domain Bacteria; phylum Bacteroidota; class Bacteroidia; order Bacteroidales; family Marinifilaceae; genus Labilibaculum. The sequence goes on along the minus strand of JADGFH010000441.1, from coordinate 3,655 downwards.
TCCTGTAGTAAAATCTTTCATGCACAATTGGCTAAGAAATACAAAGCTCTTATTTTTCTAATGATTCTCAAAAAAGCACGTAATGTTTAACAGAAGCTGACTGTTATGCACGTTCGCTAAGCTCTAACCAACGAAATTCTTTTTCATCTATTGATTCAATAACTTGTTCTATACGATTAGCTTTCTCTATCAATTCATCGTTGGAAAGGCTACCTGAACTCATTGCTGTTTCAATTCCTTCTTTTTCTGATGTTAAGGTTTCAATATCAACTTCAAGTTGTTCAAATTCTCTTTTTTCGTTAAAAGATAATTTTTTAGACTGTTCCTGTTTAGGCTTTTCTTTTTTAGGCTTTATCTGCTTTTCGCTCTTTTTCAGTTGCTTTAATTCAAGATCAACAGAATCGCGATAGATTGTATAATTTCCTGGGAAATTTCGAATTTCACCATGCCCTTCAAATACAAATAGCTGGTCAACAACTTTATCCATGAAATATCTATCGTGAGATACGATAATTAAACATCCTGAAAAGTTTAATAAATAATCTTCCAAAACGTTTAATGTCATAATGTCCAAATCATTGGTTGGCTCATCAAGTATTAAGAAGTTTGGATTTTTTATCAATACAGTCATCAAATAAAGACGGCGTTTTTCACCACCGCTTAATTTCGCAACTTGGTTGTGCTGAGTTTTAGTTGGGAAAAGAAAGTATTCTAAAAATTGAGAAGCCGACATCACCTTACCGTTTCCTAAATCAATAGACTCCGCTATTTCTTTAATTACGTCTATAATTTTTTCATTCTCATTAATGGTAATTCCATCTTGCTTGTAGTAGCCATATACTACCGTTTCTCCTATTTCAATATTACCAGAATCTGCCTCGATGTTTCGAGTGATAATGTTTAGGAAGGTTGATTTACCTGTTCCATTTTTTCCAACAATTCCAATTTTTTCGCCACGTTGAAATTTGTAAGAAAAATCTTCCAATATTTTTAAATCGCCAAAGCTTTTATTCAGGTGTTCGAATTCAAGAATTTTTTTTCCTAAACGCGCCGATTTAATGTCAAGATCCATGCTAGCTTCTTTGAAACCCGAACCGGCTTTCTTTTTTAAATCCTGAAAAGCATCAACTCTGTATTTGGCTTTAGTTCCTCTTGCTTGAGGCATTCTGCGAATCCATTCTTGCTCCGTTTTCATTAATTTCTGAGCTTTCCCTACTTCTGCGTTTAGGTTTTCGATTCGTTCCGCTCTTTTCTCAAGATAATAAGAGTAATTGCCTTTGTATGTATAAAGATTGTTGGATTCTATTTCTATAATTTCATTACAAACACGATCCAGAAAATACCTATCGTGAGTTACCATCAAAAGAGTTCCTTTCGATTTGTTTAAGAATTCTTCCAACCATTCAATCATTTCCAAGTCCAAGTGGTTGGTAGGCTCATCTAAAATCAATAAATCGGGATCGGTAATAAGCACCTTTGCCAAACCTACTCTTTTTTTTTGCCCACCGGAAAGTTCACCAATGGCTTGATCGAAATTGGTGATTTTTAGTTTTGATAGAATCTGTTTTACTTTGTTTTCGTAGTCCCAGGCTTTAAACTGATCCATTTTTTCAATGATATCGGCCATTGCCTCCTGATCATCTTCAATGATAATCCGTTCATAGTCACGAATCAAAGATAGAACTGGGTCGGTGGAGTTAAAGACTTCGTTAAGAACAGTGTTGCTGTGGTTTAAGTCAGGATTTTGCTCCAGATAAGCAATTTTTAAACCACTTCGGAATGAGATTTCTCCACTATCCTGACTATCTAATCCCGAGATAATATTTAAAAGAGTAGTTTTTCCAGTTCCATTTTTTGCAATCAATGCAATTTTTTGCCCTTGTCCTACGCCAAAGCTAATTTCTTCAAATAGTGTAAGATCTCCGTAACTCTTGGTAAGGTTTTCAACCTGTAAATATGATATCATCTAATCTGTTCTTAATTTTTGGAGCTCAAATTTACAAATAAGTAATGATAGATTACTACAATAGATGTTTTGAAGTGGATTAATCGCTTATTCAGAATAAAGTATTTGAAAGGAATGATGATAATTTTAAGAAAAATCGTGTTTTATGCTACGACTTTTTTAATTTCGTTTACCAAAGAATAGAAGTATGCGTAAAAAAGAAAGATTTGAAAAAATAATATCCTGGTTTCAGGAAAATATGCCAATTGCAGAAACGGAGTTACATTATTCTAATCCTTATGAGTTATTGGTTGCGGTTATTTTATCGGCTCAATGCACCGATAAAAGGGTGAACCAAATTACACCACCTTTATTTGATCGCTTTCCAACTGCTTTTGATTTGTCTCATACGACTCAGGAGGATATTTTTGATTTGATTAGATCATGTTCTTATCCAAACAATAAAGCCAAGCATTTGTTGGGTATGGCAAAAATGTTGGTTGAAGATTTTAAGGAAGTTGTTCCCGATGATATTAATGAATTGCAGAAAATGCCAGGTGTGGGTAGAAAAACGGCTAATGTAATTGCTTCAGTTGTTTACGATAAACCAGCCATGGCTGTAGATACACACGTGTTTAGAGTTTCGGAAAGACTTGGCTTGACTACTAATTCGAAAACACCATTGGAAACGGAGAGGCAATTGGTAAAATACATTCCAGACGAATACATTGCAACCGCCCATCACTGGTTAATCTTACATGGTAGGTATGTTTGTTTGGCTCGAAAGCCAAAGTGTAAAACGTGTAAGATTACTGAATACTGTAAGTATTTTGAAAAGGAAGAAAAGAAAAGTAAAAAAGCCTCAAATTGAGGCTTTTTGTATGTTAAAGAAATAAAAGTAAGCTTAAGGCCATAACTGCCATACCGGCAATTAATCCGTAAATAGCAATATGGTGTTCTCCATATTCTTCGGCTGTTGGTAGAAGTTCATCAAGTGAGATGAAAACCATAATACCAGCAACACCACCAAAAAGGCTTCCAAATATTGTATCGTTTAATCCTAAAAAGGAATAAATCAGAACAAAACCGATTAGTGCTCCAATAGGTTCTGCTAAACCAGATAGAAAGGAATAGAAAAATGCTTTTTTTCTACTACCTGTTGCATAAAATATTGGGACAGAAACTGCAATTCCTTCAGGAATATTATGAATCGCGATAGCTACTGCAATAGGAATAGCAATACTCGGATCAGTAAGAGCTGCAGCAAATGTTGCTAAACCTTCAGGAAAGTTGTGGATTCCAATTGCTAATGCTGAGAACATCCCCATTCTCATCAATTTTTTATCTTTTAATTTTTTCTCATCTAGATCTTCAATTTTCTTTACCTCGTGTGGGTTTTCGAATGAAGGAATTAATTTATCAATGATAGCTATAAACATGATACCTCCAAAGAAGGAGAGAATAGCATAAATGGTTCCATTCACTTCGCCATGAGCGCCTACTAAGGCATCTTTCGCTTTTTGGAGAATCTCCACAAAAGAAACGTAGATCATTACTCCAGCAGAAAAACCTAGTGATAACGATAAAAATTTTGTATTTGTTCGTTTTGCAAAGAATGCAATGGCACTACCAATACCGGTAGAAAGCCCTGCAAAAAGCGTGAGCCCAAATGCAAAAGCGACTGTGTCAAAATCAAATTCCATATATAGA
>JADGFH010001149.1 GCA_016743925.1 Labilibaculum sp. | reverse complement strand
CTATAATTTATAGAGACTTGTTATGATTCCGCCACCGTTTCTTATCTCAACATACTTTTTTTAAAAAATTGGTATTTACAACCATATTATTGAGTGTTACTTTTTGTTTGATCACTTTTTAGTAGTCTGGAAAAAGATCAACAAAGGATATTCAAATGAAAGTACCAGTAACACCACCAGATCATTTCAAAATAATAAACCAAGGTGATAAGCTTGATTTCCTGACATACCTTAAAATCTGTGACACAGTTGATGAAAAGGAACGCTACCTCCATTGGGACAAGTTGAGGCATTATGCTCCACCGGAAGGCCTCTCAGTTGAGCAATGGTGGGCTGGAACAAAGTTAATCAGACTGAATCAATCTAAGAAATTAAATTTTGAAAGCAAGAACGGCATTCCTTTTAATTTTACAAAAATAGATGAAATTGAGGAGCAAACACACTGGCTCGATAAAAATGCTGCTGGCACAATAAAATCAAGTTTTCCAATTGATGCTAAGTCAGGCATGAAAAAAGAATATATCATCAAATCTTTGATAAGGGAGGCTACGACTTCGAGTCAGATTGAAGGTGCAACAACCACACGCGAAGTTGCAAAAGAAATGATTCTTCAGGATCGTGCGCCAAAAGATCATAGCGAGCAAATGATATATAATAATTATCATGCAATGGAATTTATCTTAGAAAACAAGTCTGAACCACTAACGCTAAGTATGGTTCTTGAGTTGCATAAAATTCTCACAACAAAAACATTGAAGGATGAGAAAAAAGCAGGCGTTTTTAGAACGGTAAAAGACGCAGATATTTATGTTGCTGACGAAGTAACAAATAAAGTTTTACACGTTCCTCCAGGTGCAAACGGAATTGAAAAAAGAATAGAAATATTATGCCAATTTGCCAATGGCGAAGGGAATGGATTTATACACCCGGTCCTTAAGGCGATTATCCTTCATTTCATGCTTGCGTATGAACATCCTTTTATCGATGGTAATGGGCGGACAGCGAGAGCGTTATTCTATTGGGCAATGATTCATGAAGGGTATTGGCTGGCTGAATTTATTTCGATCTCTCAAGTAATAAAACGTGCTCAAACACAATATGGCAAGGCATTTCTATACACTGAAACAGATGGCAATGATCTTACCTATTTTATATTGCATCAATTAGACGTAATAAAAGAGGCAATCTCAGAACTTCATGGGTACTTAAGTGAACGAACACAACGAATTCAAGAGGCACAGAAGATTCTTTTTGGCGCGACACTAAAAAAGGAACTAAATGTAAGGCAATTAGCATTACTGCACCATGCTTTAGCGAATCCTAATTTTATTTACAATATCAATCAGTATAAGAGGAATTATGCTATTGCATATGACACTGCCCGTAAAGATTTGCTTCAAATGTCAGATGAATTTTTGTTTTTAAGGAAGTTAAGAGATGGTAAAGCTCTCGTGTTTCTTGCACCAGTAGACCTGAAAGAACGAATTGAAAAGCTGAAGGAAATTTAACGTTAAGAAAAATTCAGAATTAGGAAAGAGGCCCGACCGGTCTTTTCCAGTGTCATTGAAATAACCCAAAGAGATATCGGT
>JADGFH010001148.1 GCA_016743925.1 Labilibaculum sp. | reverse complement strand
CGAAATTGAATCTAGGGTTCGTTTTAAAGGGGAAACAAAAGCATATTCACGCTTTGGTAATCAATTTGTTAATCCTGCAACAAAAATAACACACAAAAGAAGGCATCAATTAAAACACTATTTCGAAAAAATTACTGATACAGTAATAGATGCTGAAGAACTATACCTATTTGGGCCGGCCGAAACAAAAGTACACCTAGCAAAACACATTAGTAAAGAGCCTTTGCTAAAAGACCGTATTCGAAAAGTAGAGTCGGAAGATCATTTGTCCAAAAATCAAATGATTGCATGTGTAAAGAATGTGTTTAAACAAAAGCCAATTAAGGTGAATGTTCGAATTCGTCATTAGAGATTGTTAAGAAGAATAATTTGAGAGGTTTGGATAATTTGTATAAAAATACCTAGATAGAGCGGTTCCCGGTTATGAGTTTCTTAAGAGATTGCCATCGAAGAAGAATTCAAAGCTGGGAATTTTGCATTCTGGTGTAAGTTGGCTTTTATTTAAGCTTGCAACAAAATACTATCTTTGATAATCAATATAAAATCCAATAATTAATAGAATAATCCAGCAAATAGAAATTACTCTTCCCGCCTATTCAAGAGGCTATCACTTAATAGATTCTGAAATACAAAGAAATTTACCTGATTTTCCAGAAACTGGAATCCTGCATTTGTTCATAAAGCACACATCGGCAGCACTTACCATTAATGAGAATGCAGATCCTTCGGTTCGTGATGATTTTGAAGTGATCTTGAACAATTTGGTGCCTGAAAATCAATCCTATTATACACATATTTTTGAAGGATCGGATGATATGCCTGCACATGTAAAAGCCTCCTTATTGGGACCTGAATTAACAATACCAATAAGTAAGCATAGATTAAATATGGGAACCTGGCAAGGAATCTATTTGTGCGAATTTAGAAATAGGGGAGGACAAAGAAGAATTGTAGCTACAATTTATTCTTAATTGTTTTAAATTTTGGATTAAAAAAAACGCCTCTTTTAGAGGCGTTGTTATTTATATTACTTTGGTTTTCTCTTTTAACCAAGTTTTGTGATCTTCATCCAAATCGGGAGACAAGGTATCAAATACCAATTGGTGGTAATTGTTTAGCCAATTTTTCTCAACAGGAGTAAGAAGTTCCATCTGAATTCCTTTCGTTTCGAAATGGCATAAGGTAATGGTTTCAAAATCTAAGAACTCACCAAACTGACTTATTTCAGCTTCCTTGCATAAAATTAAATTCTCATGGCGGATACCATAATATCCTTCTTTATAAAAGCCAGGTTCGTCAGAGGTAATCATACCTGCCAATATAGCTTGTTCTTTAAGATCTTGACGAATACTTTGTGGGCCTTCATGTACGTTCATAAAGCAACCAACACCGTGTCCAGTTCCATGTCCGTAGTCTTTTCCCATATTCCAAAGTGCCTGGCGAGCAAGAATATCTAAATTGCAACCTCTGGTTCCTTTTGGAAACTTCGCCATTGCCAAATTAATCATTCCTTTTAATACCAATGTGAAATCTGTTTTTACATCAGTACTTAATTCTCCCATTGGAATAGTTCTGGTAATATCTGTAGTGC
>JADGFH010000440.1 GCA_016743925.1 Labilibaculum sp. | reverse complement strand
CCATAATAGCACCCGTTCCGTATCCAGCTAACACGTAATCACTAACCCAAACAGGAATCTCTTCGCCTGTAAAAGGATTAATTGCATAGGCACCAGTAAATGCACCACTTATTGTTTTAACATCAGCCAAACGCTCTCTTTCGGTTCTCTTTTTAGTTGCCTCGATGTAAGCATCAATATCTGCTTGAAAATCTGGAGTTGTTAATTCTTTTACCAAATCGCTCTCTGGTGCAAGTACCATGAAAGTTACACCAAAAATTGTATCAGGACGAGTAGTAAAAACTTCCATCTTTACATCCGAACCTTTCACATCAAAATTAACCTCTGCACCAACAGAACGACCAATCCAGTTTTTCTGAATTTCTTTTAATGAATCTGTCCACTCTAAAGTTTCCATTCCATCTAAAAGACGTTTTGAATAAGCTGACACACGAAGTGACCACTGACGCATCTTCTTTTGCTCTACTTGATGACCTCCACGAACTGAAGCTCCATCTTTCACCTCATCGTTTGCTAAAACAGTTCCCAATTTAGGACACCAGTTTACCAAAGTATCAGCAAGGTAAGCCAAACGATAATTTAAAAGAGTTGCTTGTTTTTCTGTATCAGAATAAGCTTTCCATTCTTCAGCTGAGAAAGGCTCAGTTTCTGAACAAGCTGCCTTAACAGAAGCATTTCCATTTGCCTCGAACTTTGTAATTAGAGATTCAATCGATTCTGCTTTTTCTGTTTCGTTATTGAAATAGTGGTTAAACATTTTAATAAATGCCCACTGAGTCCATTTGTAATATTCAGGATCGCATGTGCGAACTTCACGATTCCAATCGTAAGAAAATCCAATCTTATTTAATTGTTCGCGATATCTTGTAATGTTTTTCTCAGTTGTAATTGCAGGATGCTGTCCTGTTTGGATCGCATATTGCTCTGCTGGCAAACCATAAGCATCATATCCCATTGGGTGCAGAACATTAAACCCTTTAAGCGTTTTATAACGCGAATAAATATCTGAAGCGATATATCCGAGAGGGTGACCAACATGTAATCCTGCTCCTGATGGATAAGGAAACATATCAAGTACGTAAAATTTTGGCTTATCTGAGTCAACCTCAACTTTGTAGGTATTCTTTTCAGCCCAGTACTTTTGCCACTTTTGTTCTAATTCTTTAAAGTTGTACTCCATGGTATTATTGATAAAATATGGTTATTCGAAGCTTTCGAACCGCAAAATTAGCAAAAGTTTACAAATAATAATCGTGTTTGAAGAGGAAGTCTAATTTTATTAAAATTTGGTTCTTAATGCCTTATGCATACGGCTTTGTCAGGATGATATTTATTTCCCAATTGATATTCTGTAGAATAAACATGCAGAACAAAATATTTTTTTAAATTTGTGCACTCAATGGTTCCGTAGTTCAGCTGAATAGAACGTCAGATTCCGGTTCTGGAGGTCGCGGGTTTGAATCCCGCCGGGATCACAATTATGAAATTCCAGAATAATACTGGAACATTAAAACAAGGCTTAACAGATTGTTAAGCTTTGTTTTAAATCAATTCTACACAATACTAACAATTGGGATAAAAGAGTTTTTCTCAAAAAACGTCCAACACTTCTCTCAAAAAAAAACAAATCCAAAATAATTGTTAGCTAATAGAGATATCGCCACTCGTAAAACGTGCGTTTTATTTGTTTCAATTACTCTTGCCTAGAAAAAACTCAAAATAGTAGAAACAAAAAAAAGGAGCCCAAATGGACTCCTTTAAATATTTATAAGCTAATTGAAATTATTCTGCACCTTGTAAAGCAGAGTAATTCAATTTTAACGAACTTGCCTTTCTAAGCTCCTGCTTAATGTCAATAATAATCCCCATTTTGGTATATCTATCAACTTTAAGCGAAGTAGTCAACTTGTTACGCAATTCTTCTTTTCTAGCTTCTCTTTCTGTACTAATAAAAGCTTGAATATCATCAACCGTAGCAAATGCATCATTTAGCTGAATTCTTGGTTCTGTACCAAACGTTTTTTGAAATTTCCTTAAAGGAACTCCAACATGAATGTTACTAACCAAATCCTTCTTTTCTAACTTCACCAATTCATTCGCTTTAGGCTGAGTATAATTCACACTCAACTCAACATCACGCATAGTAGTACTAACCATGAAGAAGAATAAAAGCATAAATACAATGTCAGGAAGAGACGCGGTCGAAATTTCAGGAAGTTCTTTACCTCCGTCTTTTTTAAATTTTGCCATTATTTTTTCCCTCCAATGTTTTTAGGTTCAGCTTCTGAAATCTGCATTGGAACAAATTTTCTTACAGCTTTCTGCTGCTCTTCATCCAAATCTACAAATTTCTTATTCCACTTTTGCATTGCTTTCTGATCTTTCAATTCACGAGAAGCAGCTGCTAATTCATCCTGAACACTAATGTACATTTCGTAACTAGTTCCACGGTCATTCTGTAAAGATACCAAACCTTTAGAAACCATCACATCTCCAAAAAATGGAATTGTTGTAGCTTTCTTCTCAGGTAAGTCCTCTCTATTAAGTGGATTCAAGATAAATTCTTTAGTTTTTTCACGCAATTGCGAAATATCAAGAACATCTCCATTTACCAATAAATCATTATTGCGATTCACCAAAATAGCCAAAACATTACGCTCTTTAACCTTTGGTGGCGTCTCTAAGTTATCTTCTGGAATCGGAGGTAGTTTTTTATAGATACCTGTGTCAACGTCCATAGTAGTCGAAACCAAAAAGAAAATTAACAACAAGAATGCAATATCGGCCATCGAACTCGAATTAATCGCGGGTGTTTTTCTTGCCATAATATTATAATCTAAAGTTATATCGATCCGAATTTAAAAATTCGGATCATTTACTTAACGTAATTTTCTTAATACTTCGGTTACTACAATTGAAAGTACCGTTCCTACACCTAAAATATACATAGTGTACAATACAGTATCTGCAAATTGTAATGACGCAGGATTATTATCTTCACCTGTGTAACCAGGTAGGTTTAATAAAGTCCCATCTGATATTGAATATGCAATTAAGATAATCAATCCTAATACCACTAAACCAGCTAATCCTTTAACTGCCCCTTTAGGGTTAGTTACTAACTGAACAATAGGGAAAAATAGTGACAATCCAGCTGTTGCATATAACAGTACACTTGTCCAATGCAATAGAACATCAGTATATACTGGTGTGTCATATGCTTGGTTTGGAATTTCACCACCTAAATAAAACATGGCAACAAAAATTGCTGTTAGACCAATCATTACATAGGTGAGAATATTTAAATATTTACTCAATGTATTTGACATAGTCTAAAATTATTTCTTTAGGTTGTGTTTCACTAAGATATCAAGAAGAGTGATTGAAGCATCTTCCATGTTGTTTACGATACTGTCAATTTTTGCAGTACAATAGTTATAAAATACCTGAAGAATCATCGCAACGATCAAACCAGATACAGTAGTAATCAAGGCTACTTTAATACCACCTGCTACAGCTGCTGGAGAAATAGTACCCATTGACTGGATAGAATCAAAAGCGTCGATCATACCAATTACAGTACCCATAAATCCTAACATAGGAGCAAGACCAATCATCAAACCAATCCAAGAAAGACCTTTTTCTAAAAGCCCCATCTGTACAGATCCATAAGATACAACTGATTTCTCAACTACTTCAATACCTTCATCGATACGATCAAGACCTTGGTAGAAGATACTAGCAATTGGTCCACGAGTGTTTCTACAAACTTCTTTAGCTGCTTCAACACCACCATTATTCAATGCATCCTCGATGTTTGCGAATAATTTTTTAGTGTTAGTTGTAGACATATTCAAGTAAATGATTCTTTCGATAGAAAGAGCCAAACCTAAAATAAGTGCTAACAATACAAAACTCATAAACATTGCACCACCTTGGATGAACTGCTTCTTTACAACTTTGTGGAATGAAGTACTTTCAATAACTTCTTCTTCCATAACTGGTGCTGCCACTGCAACCTCTTCTGCAACTTCCTCAGCAACTTGCGTTGTATCTACGGTAGTTTGTTCTGCTGTCTCATCTTGAGCAAATACGTTTGTTGACGCTCCTAAGCTTAGCATCCCGATAACTGCTATAAATGCAAATAACTTTTTCATAGTCTGTTTTTCAAATTTTAATTAACGAAATTATTTTTTACAAAATTAAACGATTGCGGTCTCTAATACAACTAAATACATAGTTGTCTGTTAAATATTATTTAAAAGTCTTTCTAATTCTACTCTCCATATCATACCTGATTTGGTCTTATGTAACATAGAACACTCTAAACAGTGCACCAAATTACAAAAAAAATGCGAAAAACAAATAAACTATTGGCTTAATTCGCCTTTCAAGGATTTATTTAAAAGCAATTTGATTTGTTCTTCATTAAGCTTTTTACCCAAGACGTACATAAGTTTTGTAACAGCAGCCTCAGTTGTAATGTCTCGTCCGCTCACAACACCTGCCGCTAATAGTTCAAGACTAGTCTCATACAAGCCCATCTCAACACTTCCTGCAGCACACTGTGTAATATTATAAATAACTATACCTCTTTTAATTGCTTCCTTTATTGAATCAATAAACCATTTATCCGTTGGAGCATTTCCTGCTCCATACGATTCCATTACAATTCCTTTTATGCCTTCACAATTTAAAATTGAATCAACAACTTGCTTATTAATTCCAGGGAATATTTTCAATATTGCTATACTAGAATCTAAACTTGTTGAAATTCCCAATTCTCGCGGTTGGCTTGGGTAATGAATAGCAGCATAATTGTAATTAATATGAATTCCAACTTTAGCCAAATCAGGATAATTATAAGAATAGAAAGCATTAAAATGTTCCGCATTGTGCTTTGTTGTTCGATTTCCTCTAAATAATTTATTCTCGAACATCACACACACTTCTGGAACCATAGCTTGTCCATTTTGGTATGCTGCAGCAATTTCAATTGCTGTAATTAAATTCTCTTTTCCATCGGTTCGTAAAGTTCCAATTGGTAGTTGGGATCCCGTTAAAATAACTGGCTTTTGCAGATTATCTAACATGAAACTCAATGCTGATGCTGTATAAGACATAGTGTCTGTTCCGTGCAAAACAACAAAGCCATCAAATTTCTGATAATTTTCTTTTATTATCTCTGCAATTCTAACCCAAACATTCGGGTTCAAATTTGAAGAATCGATCAATGGATCAAAAGCAATTGATTCCAAATTATATCCAAACTCATTCAATTCCGGAACTTGCTTTAAAATATGATCAAAATCAAAAGGCTTTAACGAACCTGTTTTCGGATCGTTAACCATGCCGATTGTTCCACCGGTATAAATTAATAATATAGATATTTGTTTCTTATCCATTTCAATAACCTCAATTAAATATTGAACAATTCTTCGGCATTTTTACTTGTAATACTTGCTACCTCATCTAAAC